>CAZAKB010000076.1:0-14862 GCA_964485475.1 uncultured bacterium | reverse complement strand
TGTGGGTCAGGCATTGTGATTGCCCGTGAAATCCACAGGATCTTTTGATTCGGATTTTGGTTTCCTTTTATTTGCATTGATCAAAATGTACAAACCAACAGCGATCAGGATGACTGGCCAGTATCGAAAAATAAACCAGAACCGGGCGTAAAATACCAATGCAATTGTACATAATATTATCGCTGGTATCCACAGACCGTTCCCTTTTGGACCGGACAGATACATCAGGATAAAGCCGATTCCCGGCGCCAGTACAAAGGTCGGCCAGAGATGTTCCATTTCGTACCAGCGGCCGGCATTCGTATACAAAAACAATAGTCCAATGACCGTCAGTACCGAACCGGGCATTAATAAGCCAAAATTCCTGCGATTCAGTAAAAAACCAAGAAAAAACAAAATACCGCCGACGATTAGAAAAAACGGCCAAAGATTTTCCCAGCAGATATATCCAAACTGGGCACTAAGTAAAAATACACCCAATAGGATGAGTAGTAATCCTGTGATAAAATTTGATTTGTTTGTCTGGTTCTCAGCCATATGTTACTCCATTATTAAATATTAATTCTGCTTCTTAGATTATTGATGGATTTCATCGTTGTCAAGGAATATCTCCATATCTAATAAAAAATGTAACCCCGTGACCAGAATCAAATCTATTTGGATAAGGACATGATTGGTCTTAATTTATTACCCGGATGGATTTCAATTAACTATTAATACAATCAAATACTAAGAAAGGTAGAAATATGAAAGAGAAAGTCCAAAAAGTACTCGAGGCTGTCCGCCCGTTTCTACAGGCCGATGGTGGTGATGTCGAATTGGTCGATGTTACTGACGATGGTATTGTTAAGGTTCGCCTGACAGGCGCTTGCGGCAGTTGTCCAATGAGCACCTATACGTTAAAAATGGGTGTCGAAAATAAATTAAAAAAAGAACTCCCGGAAGTTAAAGCCGTCGAACAGGTTTTCTAAATTATTGATTGGTTTCAACGGCCGGTTTTTATAACTTTTACTACGGTTAATCCATGATTTTTAAATATAATTAACAGCGAATTGAAGGAGGCTATCAATGGAAAAATATGTCTGTTCAGTATGTGGATATGTATACGATCCGGAAGACGGTGATCCGGATAATGGTATCAAACCCGGTACGTCTTTTAACGATATTCCCGACGATTGGGTCTGCCCGGTTTGTGGTGTTGGCAAAGACGAATTCGAAAAAGAATAAACTTCCGTTTTTGCATTGATTATCAGGCCGGAGTTTCATTGTCCGGCTCCAACACAGTTCATAAAAGGAGAAAGTTATGACTCTCTTTTCTGTAAAAGATATTTTCGAATTTGCCGTCAAAATCGAAGTGAATGGTGAATATTTCTACCGGGAAACAGCCAAGAAAATCCCTGACCCCGAGGTCAAAGAACTCTTCACTTTTCTCGCTGACGAGGAAGTAAAACATAAAAAGACATTTGAAAAACTGGCAACCCGGATGGGCTCGATTTCTTTACCGGAACCCAGTAATGCTGACTATAGAGCGTACCTGGAAGCCTACACCGAAAACCTGATTTTTTCAGATGCGGATATTAAAAGTAAAATTGCCGGTATAAATGACAAAAACGTCGCCCTGTTATTTGCGATTGACAAAGAGCTCGATACGGTTCACTATTACAAAGAGGTAAAAAACCTGATTCCTGAAAGTGAACATGGCCTTGTCGATAAAATTATTGACGAAGAGCGCAATCATGTCGTGATACTGGCGGAGATGAAGCGAAAACTCGCTTAATTCAACCTATTTCAAATCTTTTGTTTATCACTGTCTTGCGGTAATTGAGACAGGCATTTTATCATTTCAGGAACATATTCATGAATAAAATCCCGACAAGTAAACCGGAAATATCAAGTCACAGTAAACAGTATCAACGAACGAAACTTCTGTTATCAGTTTTTGAGTTCATTATCGGCCTGGGATTTCTGGTTATAATTGTAAGTTGTGGCTTGTCCGTAAAAATCGAAGAATTTATCCGGAATTATGTTCAGAACGATTACCTGGTACTATTCGTATTCATTACTTCAATCGGAATGATCGAAGCCGCTATACTATTCCCGTTAAATGTCATCTCCGGTTTTATCATCGAGCATCGCTATCAATTGAGTGATCAACAATTTTTCTCCTGGCTCTGGGAACAGGTCAAAGGTATTCTTATTTCTTATCCGATCATACTGATTATCATTGCCATATTTTTTACACTTCTGCGGCAATATCCACAGACCTGGTGGTTTTGGATGGGAACCGTCATGGTTCTGTTTTCCATTATTCTCGCCCGGCTGGCCCCGGTTCTTTTGTTTCCCCTGTTCTACAAATTTTCCCCTCTTGAAGATACTTCCCTGGCAACTGAAGTTTCGACGCTATGCAAGACCGTCGGGCTTCGATTGGAAGGCGTTTACCAGTTCAATCTGAGTAAAACTACCCGCAAGGCCAACGCAGCATTCACCGGGATTGGCAAATCGAAGCGGGTAATTTTAGGGGACACACTTCTGAATAACATGACAACCGATGAGATTCTGGCTGTCCTCGCTCATGAGCTAGGACATTATAAATTGAAACACATGTGGAAAGGAATGGCGATCGGAATGATGATCACGTTTCTGGGACTTTACCTGGTGTCCGTGGCTTACAATTCCGCCTTGATACTTTTTCATTTCCAGTATCCTGCCCAAATCGCTGCCCTGCCGCTGATTGGCATTCTATTGACGATTTACCAGTTTATCACAGCACCACTCCAAAATGCCTATTCCCGGGCCAATGAACGGGCAGCCGATGATTTTGCCGTAAATATGATCGGCAACCCACAGACCTTCATCGCCGGGTTAAATAAATTAGCGGAACAGAACCTCTCCGATCGGACGCCGCACCCACTGGTCGAATTCTTGTTCTATAGTCACCCCTCCATTGATAAGCGAATCGGCCGTTTGCGTTAAAAATTACTATCTCACTTGATTCTACCCATTTTTATAAAATTACCTTATATTTCCTATTAAGCATATTATGGAAATAGTCGTATTATGAAACATGCAGTCAGTATCAGCATCGGTAGTTCGAAAAGGGATAAAAAGGTTATCATCGAACTGCTTGGAGAAAAAGTCACCATCGAACGAATCGGTACTGACGGCAGTATGCAAAAAGCCGCCGAGATGTTCCGTGAACTCGATGGCAAAGTTGATGCGTTTGGAATAGGCGGGGCCGATCTGGGTTTACAGGTCGATAACCACTATTACACATTGCATTCCGTCAAACCGATGGTAAAGTATATCCAAAAAACACCCTGTGTCGATGGATTAGGCCTGAAAACAACACTGGAAAGACAAGCTGCGAAATTCCTGGAATCAGAAATCGGACCAAAAATTCCCTGGAAGCGGGTCATGTTTACTTCGGCCGCAGATCGCTGGGGTCTGGCGGTTGGATTCGTCGACACCGGCTGGAAATGTATGTTCGGCGATTTAATGTTCGGGCTGGGGATCCGCTGGCCGATTTTCACTATTCGCGGTGTCAAAATCATCGCCTCGATCGCGGTGCCTATCGTCAGCCGGATGCCTTTCAGTATGCTCTATCCCACTGGTGACAAGCAGGATATCAACGTACCTAAATTTGAAAAATGGTACCGCTGGGCTTCGGTGATTGCCGGCGATTGCCATTTCGTCAAGCACCATATGCCTTACAATATGAAAGGCAAAATCATCGTGACTAACACAACGACACCGGAAGATGTGGAGTTTTTCCGTGAACGGGGAATTCGCTATATGATTACCACAACACCCTGTCTGGAAGGCCGTAGTTTCGGGACGAATATGATGGAAGCCGCGCTGGTAGCCGTAGCCGGAAAAAACCGGCGCCTGACTACCGATGAGCTGCAGGTGATGATGACTGAACTGAATTTCACCCCCCAAATCCGTCAACTTAATAACTGACAGGAACACTGTATGAACGCAATCATCAGCGCCGGTGGAACCGTAAAGGAAAACGACCTTCTGGCCGGTCTGTTAAAACCCGGTGAGCGGAAAGCCCTGTTGTCAATTGCCGGTAAACCCATGATCCAGTGGGAAATTGACGCTATCAGCAAGGTAGTGGCAATTGAAAATATCATTATCATCGGATTGACTGAATCAGACGGATTGGATAGTCCGAATAAGCCGGTTCATTATATTCCTGAT
The DNA here is from genome assembly GCA_964485475.1 of uncultured bacterium. Taxonomy (GTDB): domain Bacteria; phylum Fidelibacterota; class UBA2242; order UBA2242; family UBA2242; genus B118-G9. The sequence goes on along the minus strand of CAZAKB010000076.1, from coordinate 10,659 downwards.
GCCGGCGGATTGATTGACAATATTAAGGCCGGGGCGAAAAAATCACTGGAACTGAACCCCAAATCCGATAAAGTACTCTGGTTCAGCAGCGATGTACCGCTGATCCAAACTCAAATGATCGAATGGTTGATCCATGAATCCGATAAATCCGAACACGATCTCTACTATCTGATCATCGAAAAAGCGGTGATGGAATCCCGGTTTCCCGCTTCAAAGCGTTCCTATACCCGACTGAAAGATAAAACCGTCTGTGGCGGCGATTTTGGAATATTTAAACCAGCGGTCGCAGCAGAAACTCATCCGGCCTTGCCAAAAATTTCCGAGGCCCGGAAAAGCGTGATCAAGCAGGCCCGTCTTATTGGCCTGTGTCCGTTACTATCATTGATTTTTCACCGCATGACCGAAGACAAAGCGGCGATGTATATAAACAAACAGCTCGGACTCGATCTAAAGCTGGTGAATTGCCCGTTCGCCGAAGCGGGTATGGATGTGGATAAACCGTTTCAATACGATATCGTTCAGACAGAACTCGAAAGGGCATGTTGAATCTCCGGACACAGTTAAAAGAACTTGATTACCGATGGACCGCGAAAATCCGTAATGTCGATCGTAAAGGGAAATTACGCGCTTATGCCGCTCTCCTGGCGCATTCCGGTGACAGCTGGGTCTTACCACCGGTTCTCATACTTCTGTGGATATTCGGGAATGTGTATTGGGCTTACTGGGGCAAGGTACTTTTACTTTCAATTCTGGGACTCGGCGCTGGTGTGCAGATCATCAAATGGAGTTTCCGGCGACAACGACCGGCCGGCGACTGGGGCAACCTGGTTCGAAAAACCGATCCCTACTCCTTTCCGTCAGGCCACGCTGCCAAAGCCGGACTTCTCCTGGGATTAGGATTGTATTTAGGTCCGGATTATTTCCGGGTTGGTATCTGTTTTTATTCGCCGCTAATGGCCTTCGCCCGCACTCAGATGGGCATTCATTACTTGTCCGATGTGGTTGCCGGGTTTTGTCTGGGAATTCTGTCATCCATAGTCATTGTTTTATATATTATTTAATAAGAGGGGAATTATTATGAAACATCGCAAAAAAGGCTGGGGCAAGCTGATGATCCTTACGATCCTGTTCACTCTTGCCGCTATCTCGACCGTTTTACCCCAGGCCAGCGCCTCAAAAGCCTGCCTGCTGGGTTATCATGCCCACTGCACATTTACACCGGTCAGTACCCTTATCTGTATCCTGCTGGCAGCGCTGACTTGCACAATCCGTAAACGGAAATACGTCACAATCGTGGAATAGGCAGGTATTTGGACTTAGACCAGTTACGCAAATTCTGCCTGTCAAAGGCGGGAGCGGTCGAAACCTTTCCGTTCGATCCGGTGACCCTGGTGCTGAAAGTCGGGAGCAAAATGTTCGCCCTGATCTCCCTGGATGAATCGCCCACCAGGATCAACCTCAAGGGTGACCCAAACGACAATGAAATTTTACGGCAGCAGTTCCCGGCAATCATCCCGGGTTACCACATGAACAAACGTCATTGGAATACGATTATTCTTGACGGCAGCCTGCCCGATGAGTTTATCATGGATCAGGTGGATAGTTCATACCAGATTGTATTTGAGAGTCTGCCAAAAGGAATACGGAATTGTATTATCATTTGATATAGACGTCATACCGTCTCAGCAATACAAAACCCGCCGGATCGCAATGACCCGGCGGGTTAACACTTTGTTTCTGGATATAACTTACTTCGAAGATGTCGTATAGAAATACCAGGTACTGTCACTGTAGGTATTGGCCGATGTATTATCCGATGAGTAAACGGCTACCAGCCAGTAATATTTCGTCCCGTACTCAAGCGCTGGAGACGAGGGATAATTAGCGGTTACTTCATTACCGCTCGAAGGCTGATCGACCACTAACCGATGATATTCGTCACTGTACCGTGACTTCTGAATAATAACTTGATAGTTTGAGGCACCTTCAACACGGTCCCAGCTGAAAGCCGGTCTCAACGTGGTAGTGGTTGACATATTTTCCGGGTAATTCAATGATGGCTGCGGCAGTGGCGTATCATATTTGGCATTTACAGCACTGCTGGGAAGATTACCCTTATCAACAGCCGTGATTCGATAATAATACTTTGTTCCGACATCGACATCGGTATCAATATAACTGTTAGCGGCTGTTTCAGCGATGAAATAAGTAGAATCCGTAGTGCTTAGTTGATTTGATATATGCCGGTATACGCTGTAATGATGGAGATCGGATTCGGTGTTTGCGGTCCAGCGGACTTCAACGGTCGGTACTTCACCGGGAAGGTTATAGGCATAAACCGTAAAACCCATCGGCATTGCCGGTTGATTAATATTAACGGTTTCGCCCCTGACCGCCGTACATTTTTCACTTTCGTTGGTGTTTTTATCCACCGCTGAGATTCGGTAATAATAGTTCGTAAGATAATCCATCCCGTTGTCCATATAATAGGTGTGTCGTGTTTCAGCAACCAGTACATATAACGGCAATGAATCGACACCCGTTGCCCGATAAACCCGATATTTGTCAAAGTCATCATCATTATTCGCTTCCCATTCAATCCGGATCGAATCTTCAACCGATGAGTCCTCAACCACAATCAACCCGATGGGAATGGATGGTGCAGTGGAGTCACTGGCATCGATAATGTCATCATCTGGGCCCGTTGATGTTCCACAAAACATAAAGGCCAGGGATAACAAGAACGTTAAAATCAGTATTCCTTTGTTTTTCATATTCTACTCCCGGTTTTAATTCGTTTCGTAATGCTCTTTGATCAATGATATCGTAAAATGATGTCTTTTTAATTAAAAATCAATTCTTTTCGCCGTAGTATTTTGGTTGATATTCCTTTTTGGGATCAACGCGCCAGGCATAGGGCCCATCCCAGCTTTTCAGAAAGAGTTTGGTCAATGTTGTATTTATCAGTTTATCCTCGACAATTACAGCCACATTCCGGGAACCGTAAAAGTAATCCCGTTTCCAGTTACTGGAACCTACCCAGCTCAGCTTATCATCAATGATCATCAGTTTGCAATGCTCGACCCGTGCAAAGGAAATATAACCCTCTGACCATTTTGGGATTGTGCTCAGTTTCACATCCAGATTATCCTGTTCGGCCAGTTTTTTCAGAAAAGGCATTTCATATTTGTGCTGGCTCCAGTCGGAACAGAGCAGGCGTACATCCACGCCTCGGGCCGCCGCCCGGCGCAATGCATTGTCCAGATCACCGAAATATGTTTCTTTACTTGATGGTGAATAGGAAAGCAGCTGTACGTAGACCCGCTTTTGGGCATTTTCAATTAATTTAATAATAGCCGACAGGTCTTCTCTGAATGACGGGGGAACATTTCCAAGAGGGCTGGCCGTCACGTAAAAACGGACAGGCTCTTCTCCTTTTATCCGGAGTTCGATCCATTCGGTTTCCTGGGCTGGTTTGAATGAATAGATTCGTTTATCCTGGCATTGCTTCCAGTCCAGATTGAACAGTTCCAGCATCCGCCCGGCAAATTTCGTATGGCGAATGCGCAAACCAATTTCATGAATATGGTCCAGCGCCCGCCAATCAAAATTCTGACTGCCCAGAAATACCTGTTCATTATCAACAATGAAGTACTTGCTATGCTGAACACCACCACTTTCACTGAATACGGCAATTTTCCGGACACTGATATTTTTGTGCTCATCCAAACGGGCCAGGGTTTCCGGATAGGTTCCCGCCATTCGTTTTTCTGCAATAATCCGAACTAAAACTCCGCGGTCAGCGGCCTTTTCAAGCGCCCGGATAATGGGTTCAAGGGACTCGCCCTCAAGGTTTGATATATAAAACTGCTCAATGTCTATCGTCTTTTTTGCAGCATTAATCATTTCCAGCCAGACACCAAAAGTATTCCGGATGTCTGGATTATCCAGAACCGTTTCCAGCGGAATACTCTCGACAATTTCAAAGTCCGTATACGGAAATTGCGCAAACGCCGTAATGCATAGCAATATTCCGACAATAATAAATTTCAATCGCTTTAACCAATCCATAAATATCCTCAGTTTACATAAAGAATAATACGGAAAAATGACCAGCGATGCAAATCCCAAATTGGTTAAAATTATTGTTTCTTCTTTTTCCTGAAGATTTTCAGATTCTCAAACACGTTTTCCTCACCCTTCAGCAAGCGCTGAATATTTGTGCGGTGAGTAAAAATGATAAACAGCGGAATGATGATACTGACTCCCATTAAAACGGCATCAACTTCCATCGTGGTAAATCGATTGAATAAAAACAAGACAATTGGTAAACTAGTCGCGGCCGCAATCGATGACAGGGACACGATTCCACTTGAAAAAAGAAATAACGCAAAAACCGCCAGACAGATAATAAACGCAATCGGAAACAAGCCCAGCAACATACCGGCCCCGGTTCCCACACCCTTGCCGCCTTTAAAACCAGCAAAAATGGTATAGGTATGTCCTAAGATTGCGGCGACTCCGGCCAGAACCATAATCGCCGAACTGCTCTCAAAGGGCAATTCCCCAAAACGAATTGTCGAAATCAGCAAAGTGGCAAAGGTTCCCTTTCCAATATCGAACAATGATACAAACAGACCCGCTTTCCAGCCCAGCACCCGAAATGAATTCGTCCCGCCGGCATTTCCCGAACCGTATTTACGGATGTCAATTCCTTTAGTCAATTTTGCTACAATAATACTGGTAGGTATGGAACCCATTAGATAACTCAGTACAAGCACAACTATTAAATTCAGCATTTATTTCTCCCAGGTTATTCCAATTGCGGCTGCTCCGTTCCCGGCATGCGCACCCAGTACCGGTGACACCGGCAGTACCGGAATCGGAATGTCCCCAAATTTTTCTTTAAGACAATTGACAAGGTATTCGGCCTTCTGCAAATCATTGGCATGGGCAACGACAAACCGGACCGAGTTTTTATTTCTTATAAATTTCATTGTTTCCTTGAATACTTTTTTAACCGCACCCATATCGGAAAAACTCTTGGAAAAGTGTTGAGGCATTCCCCGGGAATCCAGATGCAATATCGGTTTGATATTCAGGATTTTAGCGATCATCCCTTTGGCCTTACTGACCCGCCCACTCCTCATCAGGTATTTCAAACTGGGAATACTGACAAAAACCTGTGTCTGCCCGGTGTAGGCAATGACTGCCTTGACAACCTCATCATGGGTTTTCCCATCGGCAATCAACTGCGCAGCTCTTTCTGCAACAAAACCAAAACCGATTGACAGTGATTTTCCGTCGATTATGGTAATGGTTTTTTCCGGAAATTCACGGGCTGCACTGAGAGCATTCTGATAGGTTCCGCTGGCTGCTTCCGGAAGATGAATCGATATCACGGACTCATAATGGGACAATAAAAAAGCATACAAATTTCTGAAATCTGCCGGTGGGGGCTGGGATGTTTTCGGATGATGCGGTTCAGTCAACAGCATTTTATAGAAAAAATCCGGTGTGATCGTAATTTTATCGATATATGTGGAATTACCAAAAGACACTCTGACGGGGATTACATGTATCTGATACTCATCGATAAAGTCTTGGGACAGATCACAGGCAGAGTCCACAACCAGGGCAATTTTCGGATGGGGATTGTGGGTCACGAGGAACTGCTTTTTCATATCATCGGCTTTTTGTTGAAGAAGATCACCGTAGTGTCGGGCAATAGCAAACACTTCCGCCGGTTCATTGGTATGAATATGCAGCCGTGCCCGATGTTCAGAACCGGCAACGACAACGGAATCGCCAAATGATTCGATCTGGTGGCGAAGGCGTTTAAGGTCTATTTTTTGTCCTTCGATCAGGCATTCCGTACAGTATCTGAAAATGATATTTTCGATGCTTATATCCGTATGAGCAACTTCATTAACTGGTTCTATCGTTGTAGACTTATCAATATCTTTTATTTTTCCTCGTTTCAGAAAATCAGTAATTCCTTCCAGAATGTACACAAATCCCTGGGCACCGGAATCCACCACATTGGCCTTTTTCAGTGATTCGAGTTTTGTACGGGTATTTTCCAGCGATTTCTTAGCGACTTCCAGACCATGATGCAACAGATCCTGAAAATCGACAATCCGTTTGCTGTTTGCGTAAATATTTTCCGCCCAGTCTTTGATGACCGTCAGGATAGTACCTTCTTTTGGCTGGCTGAGGGCTTCATACGCTGCATTTTTTGCATGCTGAACAGCATGCCCGAACTGCTCGGTGGTGATTTTTATCCGCTTTTCCAAACCTTGAGACAGACCATAAAAAAATTGCGCCAGGATGACACCGCTATTGCCACGTGCACCTTTCAGAGCCGAATCGGCAATCCGACGACTGCTGGAATCAACCGATTCGCTGGTACTGTCTTCCATTTCATCGACAACCGTTCTCAAGGTAGCCGCCATATTCGTCCCGGTATCGGCATCGGGTACTGGGAAAACATTAATATCGTTCAGGTAATCCTGATTATCGTAGACCTTTTTCGCCCCGGCTTTAATACCGCGGTTAAAACGTTTTCCGTCTATATATTTTATTTTCATTATAAATAAATAAACCCCACCTAAATTAAAACAAAGGTTAATTCCTGAATCAGAAATTTACAAGCTATTATTTCTTGGGCCGAATATGGAGATTCGTTACTGGTGGAGTTAAGGCTCCTCCTGATATCAATGCTTTTAATCCCTGCTCTACGGTCATTTCAGTGGGAATAACATCATCTTCCGGGACAAACAGCGCCCAGCCCGACGTAGGATTTGGCGTTGTCGGTAAAAAAAGATGAATAAAATCAGTCCCGTCCTTTCCTTTGGACTGTCCGGTAACAAATCCCAGTGTCCAGGCGCCCGTCCGCGGGTATTCTACAAAAACGACCCGTTCAAATCCGGTTTGGGTTAACGAAAAAGCGCTGGCGATCTGTTTACTTGTCTGATAGACCGTTCGTACCAAGGGAATGTAATTTAGCCACTTTTCAAGAAGTGACAGTAAGCTGCGCCCCAGGATATTGGTAATGAATAAACCTAAAAGATATATTGCCAGTAAGGAAATGATCAGTCCAAGACCGGGAATATGGAATCCAAAGTAGGGTTCCAGCATCGGATTGATAATCCTGTCAAAAAAACCGATAAATGCTCTTAAAAAATAATAGGTAATAACCACCGGTATCAAAGCCAGGGCCCCAGCTACCAGTTTGTTCCGTACACTGGTACGGATTGTCGGCCAATATTTTTTTTCTCTCATTTTAAATAACTTCTCGTTGCTAAGGTTTGGATGGCAATAAATGCCCGGTATGTGGTGATATAATCATCATGATTGAATTGTAATGAGGATTCACCGGTACGTTTGGTCCCCGGAACCCGCAGAGCAATGTCAAGCATCTGCGGTTCTCTTAATGTAATATCGATCTGGTATGGAGATTTCAATATAAAAGGTTTAATATCGGATTGAAACACCTCTTCAATCGCTTTTCGATAATTTTCCGCAACCTGTTTCGGGTGAAGCATACGGCCCGCTGAGCGACTGATTCCGTATTTTGTAATCACTGATCGTGTACCGGTCCCGAGTTCACTCACCTCTTCGGCCAAAACATCATCGCCACCGACCAACAATAACGGAACACCTTTTTCACCACAGAATGCAGCATTAATTGTTGTCTCACCAAACCAGATGCCGTTGATTTTTGCATGAAAGATTGAATCAGAATAAGTATGGGACAAAACCGCACGATGCATTCCACACTTACCATGATACCCGATAAAAACCGCCCCGTCAAATTCGCTGCTGATTCCTTCCATCATGGAATCGGTTTTATGGGTTCCGGAAATCAAAGAACTTCCTTCCGGTAATTCATCGATCCTCAGATTGATCATATTATCATGGGAATCATTGACGACGAATTCTTCAACACCTCTTTTTTTGAATTCATTAATGACTGTATTCAGTTCAGTGGTCGTCTGTTTTCGTGCCCAGTCATAAAACAGATCCCCCATCTCCCGGTGTCGATTGGTACAAACCCCGTTTATCCCTTCCATATCACAAGATATGTACACTTTCTTCATTTTTTCTCCTTCTGCTTAAATCTATGGTATTCTTATTCAGTATATCCTATCAACAAAATAATTTACACTATTTCGTTGGTAAATAGGCATCAATTTTATAGTTTTTAGTATGAATTCTCTGAGTAAAACGAAAATTATTTCCGGATTGATAGTGCTATTTCTTTTCTGGATTCCCGGGTATTCCGGGGATACGACTAAAACCGCCCTGGTTCTCAGTGGCGGCGGCGCACGGGGATTTGCCCACATCGGCGTCATTCGGGCGCTGGAAGAGATCGGTTTCTACCCGGATATGATCGTTGGCACCAGCATGGGAGCTTTGATCGGCGGATTGTATGCATCGGGCAATACTTCCTTTGAAATTGAAAATTATATCCGCCATACGAAATGGAACAGCCTGTTTTCGCCACAGCCCTACCGTGATATTGAATTCGTTTCTCAAAAAATCATGGCTCTGCCAGAACTGTTTTCACTGAAATTTGATGAAAAATTTAACGTTATTTTCCCCGGAAATCTCCTGCCAACTCAAAAATTGCAGGAGCGCATTTTTCAGGTAATGGTATATCCTGAATACCAATCCGGCGGAAATTTTGACAGCCTGTTGATTCCTTTCCGGGCCGTAGCGAGCGATATTAAAACCGGTAAGCCTGTTGTTTTAAAAAGTGGCAGTCTGGGAAAATCGATTGCTGCCAGTTCGGCATTTCCAATTATATTAGCACCGGTACCAATTGATTCGTTCCTGCTTGTAGATGGTGGAATTACCAATAATATCCCGGCGGATGTTGCCGTTGATATGGGCGCTGATTTCATTATTGCAGTTGACGTCACCAGCAAGATCACGACAATTTCACAAAATATCAATCTGGTATCCTATTTTAACCAGGCATTCAATACATTAGCTTATCTGACCGATACCCGTAATTTATATCTTTCGGACATTCTCATCTATCCCAAAATCGAAGAATATTCCTCCGGTGATTTTGACGCCATTGATTCACTGATCCAGCGGGGTTACGAAGCCACTCAACCGTATATTGCGGATTTACGTCTCATTGCGGATTCATCAAAATGGTCATCGGACTTTCTGCCTGACGCCATCAATCGTTTGAATAATACCAGTATCAGATCAATAAAGTTCCGGGGAAATGAACGAACGCGACCGTACATTATCAAGCGGGAATTGCTACTGAAAGAGGGAGACCTGTGGGAATCTGCCTGTGCTCAGCGAAGCCTGAAAAACCTGTTTAGCACAGGGATGTTTCGAACAGTTTATATTGCGTTCGAAAACCAGACAGAGGACTCAACCGATATTGTTATTGAGGTTGAGGAAGAAGAAAACACACTGTTCTCGTTCGGTACTCGCTATGACAGTGAACGAAAAGCCAGTGCTTTTATTGCCGCAAAATACCGAAACCTGTTTGGAACCGGTATTGACAATCAATTATCTCTAATCGTCAGCGATCTGCAACGGAAGCTGGAATTGAATACACGAACCACCCGGATTTTTACAACCACATTCACGGGATATTCATCGCTTTACCATAAATTCGAAAGTGTTCCCCTATACAAAAGCGGCAAGCGGGTAGGCTATGGTGATTTTTTTCGAAGTGGTTTTGAGTTTAATGCCGGAGTTCAGGTACGAAGGGTCGGGTTGACGGCCGTTGGTATTAAAATGGAAAATACACAGACATTTGAAAACAGTAATTATAATATAACAGATGACGTTATTAACAGCGCCAGCCTGACCGCCCGGATTATCGTAGAAAATACAGACGATCCGGACATTCCCCGACGCGGGCGGATAAATAACGTCGTTTATGAACATGGATTCAGTGAGGATGAACTGAAGCAGACGGATCGAATCCTGGTGGAGTCCACGGTCTACGAGACATTTAACGATAATCACACCTTTTCAACCCACATTAATTTCGGATATCTTTCCAGGGCATTGACTCATTATGATCGCTTCCGGCAAGGTGGACTGAATTCGCTTCCCGGCTATCATCAGAACGAATTCTGGGGAAATGTTCTACTCTCTCTGGGAATCGGATACCGGACCAATCTGACAAAAGGTAGTTACCTGCAATTTCTCGCCATAGCCGGTAATGTCTGGGATACTTTCGATGATTTTAACTGGACGGATATGAACATTGGCGCGCGGGCAGGAATTCTCGTTCCAACCCCGTTAGGGCCGATTTCTGTGGATTATGGGTATAATTTCAAAAACCGCAGCCTGTTCTATTTGTCTATCGGACATTATTTCTAAACTCAACGGATATTGACTAACCGTTGCCGGACTTGCGTCACCTCAGCTTCAATATCAGCGATCATTCGGTCAATAATTATTCGAACCGGTAAAATATCTTTTATAAGACCAACAGACTGACCGGCCATCAGAGAGCCGGTTTCAACTTCGCCATCGATTGCGACCTGCTTTAAACTATATTTCATACCAAGTTAATGAGATGGTGCGTGATATGCATTTCCTGATACACAAACAAATATTTTCCAAATCATTTTATTGAAAGATTTCCAAACAAACAGTATATTCAATACATTA
>CAZAKB010000075.1:0-15127 GCA_964485475.1 uncultured bacterium | reverse complement strand
AGAGTGCAATTGGCGATCCGATGGTTTTTCCATCACGAACACCGGACAGGATTTCCACCTCGTCGGCTTCGATCTGCATCCGTTTGCCCCGGCCATAACCCTGTTGACGGCGCCGGAGTTCGGCATTGATAAAATCTATATCAATTGTCAGTCCTGCAGGACATCCATCAATTATTACGCTCAATCCCTTGCCGTGGGATTCGCCGGCACTGATCATTCTAATCATAATCTGTTCCTAATGCATTTTTCATTACATCTATCGGGGCCGATTCCCCGGTAAAAATCTCGAACGCTCGGACCCCCTGATAGAGCAGCATGTCCAGTCCATTGATGCTCCTGATTCCATCGTGCTGCTTCACCGGAAATTTGTAATTCAGGTCCATATACAACGAACCCCTTTGCATGAAAGGGGTTACGTCGTCTTGGAGATCAACAGAGCTGGCATTAATCACCATATCTGTTGTATTGAGGGGAGAGAGGAGATGGTTCGAGTTGATAACTGTAGCGTCATATTGGTTTGCCAGGTTTTCGGCTTTCGCCGCGATAATATCGGTAATATATAAATTGCGTAAATTATATTGACTGAGTGCCCAGGCTGCCGCTTTCGCGACACCGCCCGCGCCGATCAACATGACATTTTTTTGATCAAGATCAATTTCGACATTGCGGAGTAAAGCCTGGAAACCATCCACATCGGTGTTGTAACCGGAAAGGCCATTATCATTGAACACAACAGTATTAACAGCGCCTACCTCTTTTGCTTCTTTAGATATTTCATTGAGAAAGAGCAATAACGTTTCTTTGTGTGGGTTTGTAACGTTAACTCCTCTGCAGCCGATCACCCGAAGGGCGTTTAACACGTCCTCTAACCGGGCCGGTTCTACAGGTATCCGGAGGTAGGCGCCGTCAATTTTTTTCGCCTGGTATGCCGCATTATGCATTCGGGGTGAAAGCGTCATATCCAGTGGATATCCAATAATGCCGGTAATGAGCAAACTCTACTCCTTTCCTATATTTTCTTCTCGGTTCAACCACTCCCTGGAAGCGGTCATGTTTTGTACAAAATCTGCCTGTTTATCGTTCAAAACAGAATCTATAACAGCTGTCATTGCCTGTTGCATCTGGTCGTATATTTCCTGTTTGAAAGGATTATATTTCTGAATCAGGTAGTACAGCTCCGGGTTTTCATTGATAACGCTGGACGCCGTTACCATCTGCGACAGAAATGTCGTACTGGCGATCTCCCGCAGATCAGAATACTGAAATCCACTGGCCGACAGTACATTCATATAGATAATATTACTGATATGCGATAATCCCAAGACATAGGAAATGGCTTTATCGTGAGTGTCCAACGCCAGATCAACAGTACGCACGGCGGTATCTTTGAAAAATGCCCGGGCCCGATTCAGTGCTTCTTCACTGCCACAATCACAAAAGCAAATTACTTTATCCGAAAGCGTTCTGGCACTCGGCCCGAACATGGGATGGATACTGGTAATCAGGGCACCGTTTTCTCGGGCTTTTTGGATCGAGTCCACCAAATGGCCTTTAATACTCGCAATATCAAAGATCAATCCTTTAAAATTTAATGCCGCTATCCGTGCGATAGTATCCGGCACTACATTCAGTGAGACCGAGATCACTACACAGGTGGCGTGTTGCAGGCCTTCTTCCAAAGAGGCGACGGATTTGAATTCACTATCCGTTTCGACGATGTCATAAATCAGCACTTCATGACCCTGGATTTCAAAAAAGGCGGCCAGCCAACGGCCCATTTCACCCGCCCCGCCAACGATCAGGATAGTTTCTTTGTCGCCACTATAAGCCGAATAATGCAGGCGCTCCTGTTGAGTACGGGATTCATTAATTAATAGTTGCATGACCAATTTGACGAAATCCGGTGAAAGATTCAAATCGTCAGCCACCGCCCGGGTATTTTTAATCACCGCTTTTTCCACCTGGTAATTCAAGAGCGGTAGTCCGGCTTCCTTCTTGATGCGGCCGATATTCCGGGTCAATTCCAGGCGCTCGCCCACAAGCCGGATGATTTCACGGTCTACCCGGCGAACGGCTTCTCTCATTTTTTCCAGTCTGTCCATTATTCCTTTCAATTGTATCTATAAAAAAATCGCGGGTCTTATCAGGCCCGCGATTCATATTCTATTTTGATTTGCTTATTGGTTCTGAATCCGCGGACCTGATTGGATATACCCAATAAAATAAAGGGTATAATTTAGTGGCATATAGGTCAGTTCGCGCTTCATCATAAGCAAATATAGGTTTGAAAAATTTAAGTGTAAAGAATTATTTTTCAAAAAACACATTAATAAATGAACTACCTCGACGCAAGCATTGGAAAATTCTTTCGACTAAAAAATTCTAGTTTAGTCAGGCAACCAGCGTTTTGGGCATTCTTTTTTTTACAGCACGGTTTAGATCTGGCAATCTTCACAAAACGACATTTCTTTTATACTGACGAAAAAAAGTGTAAATTACTTTCGATTCGGCATCGCACCGGATCTCTGCAGAACAATTGAATTCCAGGGCAAGATTCAATTGTAAATTCATTTAAAAAAGCCAGATTGATCGATCACCTGGACCGGTCATTTTAGAGGTAGGAATGGTATTTCCAATCCGGCGGAATGTCCGTCGGTTGAAATGGTGGTTTACACTCACGTTGATCTTCAGCGTTTTCCTGCCGTTGACACCGACTCAGGCTGCCATTCCCGATGGCTATTACAATAACGCCGCAGGTAAAACCGGCAGCGAATTGAAAACCGCACTCTACAACATTATAAAAGGACACACGGAAATATCCTATGATGTCGCTTATGATGCGCTTGAAGTAACGGATCGTGACCCGAATAACGCAAATAACGTAATCCTTATCTATAGCGGTTGGAGCAGAAATGCCGCTCTTCAATACGACGGTGGTAACGGCTGGAACCGGGAACATGTCTGGGCAAAATCCCACGGCGATTTTGGAATAACCAACGGAGCCGGCACCGATATTCACCATTTACGCCCTGCCGATGTTTCCACTAACTCTGCCCGCAACAATAAAGATTTTGACAACGGTGGAACTCAGTACATTGATAACGATGACGGGCCAACAGATTGTTATTCTGATTCCGATTCCTGGGAAGCCAGGAGCGCCGTAAAAGGCGATGTCGCCCGCATGATCTTCTATATGGCTACCCGCTATGAAGGGGATGGCGATGAACCCGATTTGGAGTTGGTAGATCTGGTCAATTCTGTCGATTTAAATACCACCGGCCACGGATACCACGGTAAACTTTCAACCTTACTGGAATGGCATGCCAATGATCCGGTCGACGACTGGGAACGCAACCGCAACGACATCATTTATACCAATTACCAGCACAACCGCAATCCCTTCATCGACCACCCCGAATATGTGGTTCTGATCGATTGGACTGTCTCAGAAAGCTCATCTGAGTCCAATACCGGCTCTAAAAATATTTGGATCAATGAGTTTCACTACGATAATGACGGCATAGATACTAATGAATTTGTAGAAATTTTCGTGGGCAACGGATATACATCCTTATCCAACATTACGCTTACCCTTTATAATGGTAATGGTGGCGGCGCCTATGAAACATATACTCTCAATGGATTCACAACCAATGGTACCGACTATGATGGTTTCAAAATATATTATAAAGATATCGCGGGTATCCAGAACGGTTCACCCGACGGACTGGCCATCGATACCAGCGGTACACTGATCCAGTTCCTGAGTTATGAAGGCACAATTACCGCCACCGATGGCGTTGCCAATGGCACCAACAGCACTGATATTGGCGTATCCGAAACGACCACCACCCCGGTTGGACAATCGCTGCAACTGGTCGGCAGCGGACATCAATACAGCGATTTCAGCTGGTCAGGCCCGGCGACAGATACCAAAGGATTACCGAATTCCGCCGGCGGTACTGATCAGTCGCTGCCAGTAGAATTGAGCACTTTTTGGGCAATTTCCGGGGATCGCCAGGTTACTCTGGAATGGTCCACCGAGTCCGAGACTGAGAATCTCGGCTTCAATCTCTATCGCAGTATTAATAGTAAACCGTTTTCAATGATCAATGGCCAGCTGATTCCGGGGCACGGCAGCACATCAGAACGACATGAATACTCCTACATCGATTATAATGTATTCAATAGCGCCACATACAATTACAAAATCGAGGATGTGGATTATTCTGGCAAGACGGAACTTCACAATATTGTCATTTCTGCAACTCCGACAGGCAAAGAGAAAAAAACCATCGCTGATGGTTTCCATGTGCAACCCTGCTTTCCCAATCCCTTCAACCCGGAAACCACGCTGCGTTTTGAAATCGGTAAAGCCGCCATTGTCCATGTTCAGGTCTATGATTTACTGGGAAATAGTGTAACTACACTGACAAATTCCACCTACCAGCCAGGAGAATATAGCCTAATCTGGAATGGCCGGGATGCTCAAAACCGATCCTCCGCAAGCGGTATCTATCTGGTCCATACTCAAAGCAGTACTGGCTTTTCTCATACGGATAAGGTAATTTTTATTCGTTAGTATCGCCTGGTAGTCCCCGATCTAATCGGGGTGACCATACATCGGGCCTCCGGTTACTTCCGGGGGCCTTCTTTTTTCAGACATACGAACCAAGATGCACGATTCAAGAACGTCACCCTTATGATTTGTGACAAAAATCGTTTTATCAAATCTAAAATCATTGTATACTAGACCGCTGAACTGAACGATTACGCAAAGGGGCACATGTTTACAAAATCACTAAAATTTCGCACACTGGCATATCTGTACGTGCTGGTTTTTATCCTTTTTACGATACCAATTCATGCACAGATACCAGATGGGTACTATGATTCTGCAGCAGGAAAAACCGGCAGTGCATTAAAAGACTCACTGTACAATATAATCAAAGGGCATACGGAAATCTCCTATGATGCCGCCTATGACGCCCTGGAAATTACCGACCGCGATCCCAATAATTCCAGCAACGTCATTCTGATGTACACCGGCTGGAGCCGCAACGCCGCTCTCCAGTACAACGGTGGCAGCGGCTGGAACCGTGAACATGTCTGGGCCAAATCCCACGGCGATTTCGGAACATCCCTGGGCGCTGGCTCCGACATTCATCACCTCCGTCCGACCGATGTTTCCACAAATTCCGCCCGAAATAACAAAGATTTTGATAATGGCGGTACCCGCTACATCGACGGCGATGGCAGTACCGACTGTTTTAGAGATGACGATTCCTGGGAAGCCCGGGACGCTGTAAAAGGCGATGTTGCCCGTATGATTTTCTATATGGCGACCCGCTATGAGGGCGATGACGGCGAACCCGATCTGGAACTTGTAGATCAGGTTAATTCCGTCGCTTTAAACACCGCCGACCACGGGTATCACGGCAAACTCTCTACCCTGCTGGTATGGCACACCAATGATCCGGTTGACGATTGGGAACGCAACCGGAATAACATTATCTATAATGATTATCAGCACAACCGGAATCCCTTCATCGATCACCCGGAATATGTCGCCCTGATTTGGACCGATAATCCGCCGCCCCTGGCGCCTTCGAACCTGACGGCTACAGCCATTACGATGACTTCACTGGACTTAAGCTGGACGGATAATTCCAGTGACGAAAACGGTTTTAACATTTACCAGAACAGTACAAGTATCGCCGCTCTTGCTGAAAATACAAGTGCTTATACAGTTGAAAATCTGTCACCCGGAATCACCTATACTTTTACTGTAACGGCGTTTAACGATAACAGCGAATCCACCGGCGCCTCGCTGGAAGTCACAACTCTTTCCGACAGTACAAGCCAGACGATGTCGGATTCACTCTTTTTTTCTGAATACATTGAGGGCAGTAGCTACAACAAAGCACTGGAAATTTATAACGGTTCCGGCCAAACGATAAACCTGACAAATTACGCTATATTAGCCAATTACAACAACAATCCCTGGTACGCCAGCCATTATAGTTTCCCGGCAGGTGCCAGCCTGGAATCCGGCAATGTTTGGGTCATTATGCACAGCAGTGCCGATGAAAATTATCATAGCATCGCTGACGAATTAACATCAGCGACTGTTGTAAACTATAACGGTAACGATGTCCGGGCGCTGGTATACATTGCAGAAATGGAGACAACGTTTCTCGATATCATCGGCCAATACAACGATTCCGCTGTTGTCAATAATTGGGCAGTAGCCGGAATTGCAGACGGAACGTTAAATCACACACTGGTACGTAAATCATCGATCCGAAAAGGTAATCCCGATTGGCCCAGTAGTGCGGGTACCAATACTGATGATTCCGAATGGATTGTCTATGAGTCGGATACATTCAATAATCTCGGTTCACATGTCGTTGATCCCGTCAGTGCCATCGGGCTCTGCAATGCCCCGGAAACGGCCGATGATTACCGGTTGCATCCCTGCTATCCCAATCCCTTCAACCCGGCAACAACCATTCGTTACGATCTTCACAAAACCGCCACCGTCACTCTAAATATCTACGATCTGCGCGGAACAGTGGTCAACACACTTGTCCGTGAAAACCAACAGGCCGGAACTTACAGTGTCATCTGGGACGGGAAAGATGCCAATCAACGCAGCGTTTCCGCCGGCGTCTATCTCTATCGCATGCAAACCAATGACGGATTCATCCGCACTGGTAAAATGATCCTTCTGAAATAAGTGAGGTGATAATGAAGGTATTAGAAAAACTGAAAACAGACATTTTGTTGTTTGACGGCGCCATGGGGTCCATGCTGATGGCCAGGGGAATGCCGGCGGGTATGGCATCGGAAATGATGAACATTCAGAAACCCGACATTGTGCTGGATATCCACAAAGCCTATCTTGCTGCCGGTTCCGATGTAATCACTACCAATACTTTTGGCGGTTCACCCATTAAAATGAAAGCCGCCGGGATCGGGCATCTCACCGACGAGGCCAATCAAATGGCCGTTAAAATCGCCCGGCAGGCAGTTTCCGCCGGACAGTTTGTTGCGGGTGATATCGGACCGATGGGTGATATGCTGGAACCTCTCGGGCTTATCAGTGAAGACGATGCCACTGACAGCTTTGCTCAACAGGCCAAATTTTTGGCTGATGCCGGAGTGGATCTGTTCATTGTGGAAACCATGTTTGATATCAATGAATCCCTAGCTGCAATCCGGGGCATCCGTTCTGTGTCCGATCTGCCAATCTTTGCGACTATGACCTTCGCGAAAGGTCCGCATGGTTTCGCCACGATCATGGGTAACCAGGTTGCGGAAAGCATGCACATTCTAGCCGGAGCCGGAGCAACAGCCGTTGGCGCCAACTGCTCCATCGGCAGCGACCTGATGATTGAACTGGCCACCGAAATCCGAATGAGTGTCACCATTCCTGTCATTATCCAGTCCAATGCCGGTCTGCCGGAGACCATCAACGGCCAGCTGGTTTACCCGGAAACCCCGGAAGTCTTCGCGGCAAATATCGGCCAAATTAAAGCGCTGGGCGTTGAGATTCTGGGCGGTTGCTGCGGAACAACACCGGACTATATCCGGGCCATCCGTAAAACGATCGACTGACTCCAAACATCGGGTATCTATAATCCAGTATCCAGCATAAAGCATTTGAAATATCCTCTGAGTTTCCGTAGTTTATTTCAGCTGTGACTACAATTTATAACCATAAAAAATCCACGAAGGTTACTATGAAAAAAATAGCCCTCATGTTGCTATGTTCCGTGATGGAAATAAACGCCCAGTATTTGCCCGGGCCAACGGAAATATTCCAGCAGCCGGCCTTTTACGGAAATGCGCCCCGATCGATCGCCTGGTCCCCCGGTGATTCAACCGTAGCCTTTGTCTGGAATAAAGTGGGGTATCCCAATGGCGATATCTGGCTTGCCAAAGTTCCTTCCGGCAAATTACGGCAGTTGACACACTTTAATGATGGTTCTTCAGGCCAACGTATCGAAGAGCTGCAATGGTTTCCAAACCAGCAACGCCTGCTTTTCAGCCGGAATGGTGATATCTATACCATTCGACCCGAATCCCAGCCGGAAGCCATCGCGCTCACGGTAACGCCCTCCGCTGAATTGGCACCCCGAATTTCACCTAATGGCCGGTACGTCTCTTTCATCCGGGATAATACCCTGCGCCTGATTGATATTAAAGATAGTCGGGAAATTCAACTATCGGAAATAATAGATACTAACTGGAACACAATCAGCCGATATTGTCATGATAATCGTTTTACACCTTATCTCTGGACCCCTGATGAAACCGCGTTAATCATTCCTGCCTATCAAAACCATTTTGCCAGTGAACTCTGTTATTTTGACCTCGTCAACCAGGAGACCCGGATGATCGCGATTGGCAACGACAAAGGGTTGCTCATCCGGGACATCATATGGATTGCAGGCCGAAACCAGCTGGCGATTGATTACCTGAGCGCAAACCTGCAGACCCGGACCATAGTGTTAATCAGTCCGGAAATTCAAAAAATCGATACTGTCTACAGCCGCAGTGCGGATTTATGGTGCAGTAATTTTGGCGGTAAACTGTACTGGCTGGAATCCGCACAGAAGCTGCTCTTTGGCGATATTCAGAACGGCTACCAGCATATTTTTGTTATCGGGCTGGATCATAAAACCCCGATATCTGTCACCCGCGGTAAATGGAATGTTTTCAGTTATTCCGTCAATCCGGTCAACGATCAGTTGTACTTCTCGGCCAATAAAGACAATCATTATGAAAAACATATTTACACCATTGATAAAAAATCCGACAAAGTCCTGAATCTTTCGTATCTGCATGGCAGTCATGACTTTGTACTGTCCGCTACGGGAAACTATATTGTGGATATTTTTTCCACCCCATCCACCCCGCCTGAACTTTTCCTGACCCGCACCTTTCCAGTCAGCAAGTCACGCTCGTTTCTGACTCCTGACGCCCGTATTCCTAATGCGGCTCACCTGAACACGGCCCTGGATAAAAAAATGATTCATCCGGTCGGCGGTGATGAAATTTACTATAAACTCTGGTATCCCACCGGTCAGCTCAGTTCGGACAAATTTCCCCTGATCGTTTTTCTGAATAGCTCCGCGGGGCCGGTTGGTGGTCTGCATGCCTGGAAAATATCCAACCTGATCAGCCAGTGGCTCAGCAGTAAAGGCTATGTGGTCGCGGATATTGACTTTCCCGGTCTGGACCGAATTACTGCTTTCGATGAATCCCCGGACGCCACCGCTCCATGGAAACGCCAGATGCAGCGTATCAATGCAGTAGTTGACGAACTGGCAGAAAACGAGTTTATTGACATGACCCGGGTCGGTATTACAGGATTTGGATACAACGGCTATCTCAGTATCATGGCACTATTGACCGAACCCGACCGTTACAGTAGCTGCGTCGGTATCACGCTGGAAAATTACTGGGAACCGGGTTGCGGTTTAGTTGACGGAATTATTTATGAACAAATCAAAGGGCGGCAATTAAGCCCGGATCTGGCGTCACCGGAAACCGTCAGCCAGCTGCAAGGTAAGCTGATGATCATTCACAGTGAAAATACCTCCCTGCTACCGCTGATAGACAGTCAGAAACTGATCCGCCAGATGGTCGATCACCAGAAACGTATTGACTTCATTCACTATCCCTGGGAAAAGACGGTCATTGAATCTGATCAGACCTATGTGGATTTATTGTATAAACTTCTGGAGTATTTTGACCGGTTTCTGTAAACCGTTCCGGAGAAATCTCCGATAAAACCTCAGTTGGGCAAATTACTCTTGTGGGGCGGCTGAAAACCAAAGGGCGGTTCCGAACCAGTTTCCGGCAATTTTATTTCACCAAATTTATCTTCAAATTTCTTGATGTTGTCCTTCAACGTATAGAGCAGGGTCTTCGCATGGATCGGTGTCATGATAATCCGGCTCTGGACAACCGCCTTTGGTGTGCCGGGCATGATCCTGGCAAAATCAATGACAAATTCCGCCCCTGAATGGGATATTACCGTGAAATTACTGTAATTTCCTTCCGCTTTGTTTTCCGGCAGTTCGATCTTCAGCTGGTTGAGAGGTTTTTTTGGATCCATAAATGTCACCTGTATTTTTGCGGCATTCGTCGCTTTAATAATTAATCTTCATCTTGGTCAACATCCAGATCGTCGTCTGGCTCATCCTCTTCCAGAGCTCCATCATCGAAGATATTCCAGGCCTCATCTTCAATATCAATGTCATCCTTCATGCCTTCTTTAAGCTCGATATCATCTTCAAACTCATCCCAGACCTCTTTCCGTTTTTCGAATTTTGAGGGATCGATATCCGGCTCATCATAATCTTCGCGCTCGTCTTTCAGAATTTCGTCACCGTAAAGACTCATATCAAAAAAGTCAATGTCATCAACAACTTCATTATAAACCAACAACTCGAGAAAATCGATATACTTGGGATCACGCAGCTTTGTTTTGCAATTTTTGCAGAAAAGGGCTTCCCGCAGATCGGCTTCGCTTAAGGGAACACCACACTCGGGACATGCTAAATCTTCCATTAGAACTCCTATTAATTAGCGGCGGTAAATATAAAGCGATAGAGTGCAAGCGTCAAGTAAAATTTTAGCAAAAATAATTCCCGGCAAATTATCAAATCCACTGCCTTTCAATATAACCCGGAATCCCGGATCAGGCGGAGTATATATCGATAGGAAGACTCAATCGGATCTTCCCTTTTTTTTGAAATCTGAATGTTGAAAAAATGGTCCGAATACTCCGACAAAAAACCGATCCGCCGAACCGCCCGGCTCTTCAGTACCGCCGCGGCAGCATAGGGGTGAAAATCGGCGTTTAAGTCCACCGCCACGGCAACCCGGCACCGATGCAACTGTTGATTAACGGTTTCACTTAGCAGTGGCTGCTTCTGCAAATCTTCCGGAACGGCCAGACCGATAATCTGCGATGGTCCGATGTCCTTCAGCAGTCCCCGGCCTGTCTCCGCAATCAGGCTGCAGGTTTTGACGCCTTCGGCTTTCAGAATTGGTGCAAATACCCGATAAGCCATATTCTGGTGCTGTTCGTTAAAGGGAAACGCAATCAGGATGGTGTCGGCATCACCGGTATCAGCCACGGCCTCACCGAAACGTTTGCAGTCACGCAGAATTTTTTTCAAGACCCGGTTTGTAACGGTCATAATTAGACTTACCTTACTCTTTTTCCGTATCTTTCGGCGTCAGGAATTTATTATATAAAAACAATCCTGCAATAGTAAAAACGCCAATCATGGAAAAAATCAGCCAGAGCGTCCGCGGCTGATGCAGATTGTCCACGAAATGAACATAGAGTTTGGCGCCGACAATGGCCCCCACAGATGAACCAATTACGCCATAGAGAAATATATAACCCATGAACGTCGCCAACCGTTCTTTCGGAGCGGTCTGCCCGATGTAACTGATGAATTTCGGATGGGCCGTCATTTCGCCGATGGAAAAAATCACAATTCCCACTATAAATACCCAGATACTGGTATTGATGGCCAGAATTGCCATACCCAGAGTGCCCAGGCCAATAGCCACCATCATCGTCGGCAGGGCTTTGGTATTTTTAACAATAATGGATATGAATATCTGCAGAATGATAATCGTCAACGCATTAATCACCGTAACGTGCTCAACATCGAAATGCCATTCATAGCCGATGCCCAGAAATACCAGGAACCGGTTCACCGCACTGTCCAGGCTGGCCGCATCGACATAATCATTGACGTACCAGAGCACCGAGTCGAACATCTGAAAATAGAGCACCCAGAATCCGGAATAGATACACACCAGCAGTAAAAATTTAAAATAATCGACAAATTTCGCCGGTTCATCAGCATCAATTTTGAACAGGGAGAAAACCGTCAGAAAGATTACCGACGTGACGATTCGGGAAAAAAGGGTCAATCCCGGCAACAGCCACAGTACCAATCCGCCCACCAGTAAGAGCATCAGGGCCGCCCGGGTCGTACTGCATGCTTTGAACAAACCGCAGCGGGCTTTGACATTCATAATGAAAAAACAACTCAGCACCAGCAGCGTGATATAAAGCAGGAAAAAAGAACCGTTCGCGAAAAACAGGTAAGTCGCCAGCAACGCGACCGCTGCCGTAATTCCATACACCAGCCGGGCCTGTTGAAGCGCCGTCCGGGCTTTCATAAACAAAAGAACCAACGGACTGTAAATAATCTCAAAGGCGTTGGCAATCGTCTGCAGCACATCGGTCTGATCTTCTTTTTTCCTGACGTGCATCGGCGGTTCTTTATAAAGAAAAAGCGTTGGTATCAACATAATGCCTGTCCCGATGGCCGAGGCGATGATCACCCAACGCCAGCTGGGATCGGCGGATTTCAGAAAAGGCACCAGGAACATTGGGAAGAGGAAAGCGCCCAGGTTTATGCTCCAGTAAAATATCCCGAATCCCAGCGTGGAATTCGATTTATCCGTCACCCGTGCGATGGTCCCGGAAATGATCGGCTTGAATGTTCCAGCGCCCAGCGCCATGACACAGAGCGCCAGGAATACCGCGGAATAGCTGGTCATCTGGCTGGTAATAAAATACCCGATTCCCAATAGTGTAAAGGCCACGGTCAGCGTCCGGCGATACCCAAAACGGTCTGCCAGCGCCCCGGAAATAATCGGCAGAAAATATAAAATCGGCTGAATCGTTCCCTTGATCAGTCCGACACTCTCTTTGGCAAAGCCGAGTTTCTCCGTCATATAAATCGACAGAATACTCATCATTCCGTAATAAGACCCACGTTCAAAAAACTCCATCGTTACGGCCAGCCAATACGTGGCAGGAAACGACCGAAACAACCCTTTTTTCTGTTCACTCATGTATATTTTCCTTTTGTGTTAGCAATGGAAAGAAAAATAAGATTTTCCCGATAAAATCCAAAAGGTTTATTCGCAAATCGTGAATTCGTGAATCGTCATACCACGTTGTAAGTTGTAAGGTCAGGACATAGACAACACTCATTATTTTAATAATCTCCGTGCCTCTCTACTCCCAACCGTCATTACGAGAGAGATAGCAGTCGAATTAACCTGTCGTAATCCCTCAGAAATAAAAAATTCTCCGCGTTTCTCCGTGTCACTCTCCCCCCTGAACGTCATTACGAAGAAGCTTGCGACCGAAGTAATCTTTCATGATCCCTCAGAAACCCCATCGTTTTTTCACCACAATTATATAAATTAACCCGTAACGATTCTGAACAAAAACCACGGGGCGCCCCCATGAACCGAAACACATCTTTCACACGCCGATACATTTTTTTGCTCCTGCTGCTCGCAGTCTGCAGCTGCCAGCCCAAGCCATCTCATGATCTCGTCGAACTGAATCGCGTGATTCCGGATATTATTCTCGATATACGCTACGCCACTACCGATAATTTTGTCGGTGAAGTGCTCTATCCCAGCGCCCGATGCTTCCTCGCCAAAGAACCGGCCAAAGCCCTGAAAAAAGTCCAGGCCGATCTCAAACAGCAGGGTTACTGCCTGAAAGTTTTCGACGGCTATCGCCCCCTCTCTGTCCAGAAACGCATGTGGGAGATTTTACCCGATGACCGCTACGTCGCCGATCCCGCTACCGGCTCCAACCACAACCGCGCCTATTCCGTGGATGTTGCATTGCTGGATTTAGACGGTAAGGACGTCATCATGCCGTCGGAATTCGATGACTTCTCCGAGCGCGCCCACATGGACTTCATGGACTGCCCGCCGGAAGCCATCCGCCATCGCCAAATCCTAAAGGAAACCATGGAGCGCCACGGGTTTACCGGCATCGACTCTGAGTGGTGGCACTTCAATTATCAGGGTTACAAAGACAAACCGGTCCTGGATATACCCATCGACCAGTTATAATTATTACGGGAAGGAAGATGTCTATGTCCAAAAATTACCGTCATTGGAGTCTGTGCCTGATTATCATTCTGCTGGCCGCCTGCGGCAAACAGTCCAACAATGCCGTTCTGCACTGGGACAACCCGGTCAGCGTCGGAATGGACGCTGAGAAACTCGCCCGGATCGATGACCTGATCAACGCCGAAATCGCCAATCAGAATCTGCCCGGCGCGGTCCTTATCGTCGCCCGTAAAGGTGCCGTCGTCATCCGCAAAGCCTATGGCAACGTCCAGGTTTTCCCTGATACCATTCCCATGACGCCGGGTAAGATATTCGACATGGCATCGGTCACCAAACCCGTCGCCACGGCCACGTCGATCATGATCCTGGCGGAACAAGGCCGGCTTCGCCTTATGGACCCCGTTAAAAAATTCATTCCCGAATACACACCCTTTATCAAGCCCGACGGTCGTCCCGCCGAACCCATCCGGCTCTATCATCTGCTCACCCACACCTCCGGCCTGCCACCGTACACTGATGCCGAAGCCCTGAAGACCGAATTCGGTTCACCCTGCCCGGAAGCCGTCATCCAGCGCATTGCCACGATTAAAAAACAGAACCCGCCCGGTGAACATTTTGCCTACAGTTGCCTGGGATTTATTACCCTGGCAGAAATAGTCCAGCGCGTTTCCGGGATGGATATCGGTGAATTCACGAAAGTCAATATCTTCGAACCGCTGGAAATGCACAGCACCATGTACACTCCGCCACGCAATTTTATGTCGCGCATCGCTCCCACGGAAGTTTCTAATGGCGTACCGCTGCGGGGCTTTGTCCACGATCCGCTGGCCCAACTGCGGGACGGGCTTTCCGGCAATGCCGGGCTCTTCTCCTCCGCTGACGATCTGGCCATATTCGCGCAGATGCTGCTCAACGACGGCGAATACAAAGGCGTCCGCATCCTGTCGCCCCTGACCGTACAAACCATGACGACAATTTATCCCGGACTGGAATTCGCCGGGCGCGGCCTGGGCTGGGACATTAGTTCCGCTTATGCATCCAACATGGGCGATATTTTCCCGAAATCATCATACGGACATACCGGCTTTACCGGCACTTCCATTGTCATCGACCCGACTACGGAGACCGTTGTCATTCTGCTATCTAATCGTGTTCACATGCCCCACGGCGGCGTCATTGCCCTTCGCAGCAAAGTCGC
>CAZAKB010000074.1:0-15303 GCA_964485475.1 uncultured bacterium | reverse complement strand
AAAACAAGTCCAATGATGTTTCGGGATGATTGTGATAGTGCGAACAGGGGATTTAAAGATTCCGGTTCTGCCCGGATACCGATGACCATTGTGCCGCCATCTTGAATATGGTCGGTTTTTGGATAAAGATCGGAGTGTTCGAACTGTCGGGGTCGGCTCTTCTGGCAGGAAGAGAGAAGGATGACAATCAGACATGAAAGGCATATTTGAAATAGGTTTGTTCTTCCCGGTGTTTTCATATCATTCCGCTGGATTTTTACACAGGACCAGCAGCTTTTCTTCGATTTCCGACAGCGTATAGTTTATCTTTTCAAAGGAAAACGGCTTGTTGATTACATAATCAACCCTGTTTTTTATGTCGCTGGCTTTGAGATTGAGCGCCCAGCCGGAAATTAATATCACCTGGGTTATTGGCCGGATGGCTTTGATTTTTTCGGCAAGTTCCAGCCCGCTGATACCGGGCATGCCCAGATCTGTGATGACAATATCGTAGGCCTGTTTTGAAATATCATCAATAGCATCGTTGGGGTCTGTGTTGATTTGTACCCGGTGACCCATATCGGCCAGGAAATCCTTAAGTGTTTCAAGAATATATTCCTCATCATCAACAATGTATATGGAAAATGCTCCGGTCAGATCGAACCCCGAATCGGCTACAATTTCAGCTTTCTGTTTGACGGTTGGAAATCTTAGTTTGATGGTTGTGCCCGCTCCGACTTCACTCTGCACAGTAATCTTGCCATTGTGGCGCTTAATAATACCGTAAACTTCACTCATTCCGAGGCCGTTGCCGAGGACACCCTTAGTTGTAAAAAAAGGATCAAAAATACGTTCAATGGTTTCTTCGGTCATGCCCATGCCGGTGTCTTTGAAATCGGCGGTGACATAATTGTCAGACCGCTGAGTTTTAATGGAAAGTATGCCGCCGTTTGGCATTGCATCAATGGCGTTGAAGATGATATTGGTAAAGGCATTGCGCAAATCCGAAGAATCTCCGAGAACAAAGAGATTGTCTTTCAGATCAATCACCGGTTCAATGAGGATTCCTCTAATTTTAGAAGCGACGTCCCATTTAGGGCGAGTTATTTCCAGAACCTCTTCGATAATATTTTTTAAATTAATGGATTCGTTTAGTGTTTTGGTGTTTGGGCGCGAAAATTCCTGTATTTTTCTAACTTTCGAAGCACCGTCAAGAGCCGATTTCTCGATCATATCAAGACTCTTCAGCATATGTGGGTCTGAGGAAAGTTTTTTCATCAGTTGGACTCGGCCCAACACAACGGTTAAAACGTTATTAAAATCATGGGCGACACCGGAACTGATTTGCCCCAGGGCGGACAATTTTTTCATCTGGGATGATTTTTCCTCCAATTCCCGGGACTTGGTAATGTTTTTGACATAAAGGATAAATGATTCAATCGTATCTTCCTCGGAAAGGATCGGAAAGCAACGTTCTTCGAAATATTCATTATAACGATCATCGTATTTCACAAGCGGAATGATCGTGCCGCTGTTGATTGTATCCTTCAGAGGGCAGTCAACACAGGGACTGCTGGTTTGCCGCAGAACCCGGTAGCATTTTTTACCGACAAGGCTGTCGCCTTTTCCAAGGACAATATTGGCCGGATCATTGGATAAAGTAATAGAATAATCACGGTTACAAACCATGACCATGTCGGTAATATGGTTAAAAATAAACCGGTATTGTGGATCGGTGTTTGACAAATCAGAACTCTTTATCTCGTCGATAAAATACCCCCTTCAGATAGCTGAAGTAAAGATACAAAAGTATTTTTATAAAGGCCACAAAATCCGTGAGGGCGGTTCGGAAACCACCCTCATAATCAGATATTATAGAACATTGCCAAACACTGTACGGAGTTTTTCTACCTTGGGTTTTGCTCCGATTTTTTCATAATTTTTCACCGCCTGGCCTAAAACCTTTTTGGCCATAACCGTATCATTTATAGCGAGGTATAAATGTGCCATCTCAACCAGGGTCTCTGCAATATAGAACAGATTTGTATAAATCCGTTGGCTGTTTTCAAAATATGACAACGCAATGTCGTATTTTTTATCCTCACGGTTTATCATACCCAGGATTTTATAGGCCTCAGCGGTACTTATCCGGTCACCGGTTTCGTTGAAAATAGCAAAGGCCGATGTTACCAGTGCTGTTGCCGCCGAAAGGTTGCCACTGACGCACTCGATTTCTGCTTTGATCAGATATACCAGACCTTTTTGATATCGGTTATTGGATTCTTTGATCAATTCAAACGCCTTATCCAGGTATTCAAGAGCAATTTTAAAATCACTTTTAAACTTATAGCAGATGGCAAAATTTAGATAAATGTTTGTGAGCAGATCTCTATCCTGACCATTATCGGCCTCCAGTGCCTTTTTATAACAGCTGGCAGCCTCGGAATATATACCGCGAATGATATAAATATTTCCAAGGTTCATGTTTGCTTTTGCAACCATTTCGCCGAGATTCAACTCCTGGGCCATTTTTCTGACCTGGATAAACCGAATTTCACCCTCGTAGTATTTTCCCTCTTCCACCAATAAAGCCCCAACAACATTTTTGATTGATGTAATGCCGGCCCTGTCGTCGATTTTGGTAAAAAGTTTCAGGCTTTTCTCGAAATATTTATAAGCAGTTTTGTAGTTATTGGTATAAAATTCAATATTCCCAAGTTTTCGTAAAATATCGGCCAGCAAGGCAAGGCTTTTTCGCCCAACCGTTTTAAGTAAAACCAGAAGCAGTTCTTTTCCCCGATTGAACTCTCCGTGTTTTATTGCTATCTGAGCAACATCAAAGAGTAACTTGTTGTACTCTTCTTTGCTGACACACTTCGCTGCATTTTGAATAATAGTGTCAAAATCAATATCCCGCAGGATGATTTCTTTTTGAAAAGTTGACAGATCTTCGGGAAGGGGTTCTTTTTTCCATACGTTGTTGAGAATGCGCTCTCTTTCCGTTCGGATTTGGAGCAACTTCCTCGTAAAGTTTGAACCACAATGTTCTTCTGCCAACTTGAGTATATCGAATATAAATTGTCTATTCATCCATATCTCTCATTGTTAACGTTCTTGAATGTCTCCACAGAACATACATTGGATTCTGTTATATCCCCCAACCGAAACGCGTGAAATGATCAATTTTAAATGTAACGGTTTTGGCGTCATAATCAATCGTGGCTCCGGAATCAAGAAGGAACCAATACGCGCCATCATCCTGGCTGAAATAAATATTTAATGCTTCAATTGAAGGTGCATCAATATCGAGATAGTCCCACGAAAGTGTAACGTCGACAAATTCATTAAAGGTACCGCTGGGTAAAAATTCCACATAAAAAATACCATTTTTATTGTACTTCACTTCAACGGTGACATAGGTATCTTTGCTTACGGCGTTTGCCGGAAATTCAACCTTATTATTCAGGGTGTTTGCACCGCCCACGACGCCACCATCGGCGGCGGTGATCAGTTTTCCATCGCTGACGAATTTTTTTAGAGCCGTTATTTTGCTTGTAAATTCCGGCTTGGCCGAAACCCACTGAATGTCGTCAACGTGAATGCCAACCGACTGGGCCGGTTCACCGGGATTTGAAACGGAATTCTCGCTGCAGCCATTGATAAAAACAGCAACCACGAAAATCAAAAGAATACAGATTAACAGATTCGTTCTTACTTTCATGCCATACCTCACATTAATAATTGTTAACAAACACCTAAACGGATACAAAACATGTACCAATATAAAAAATATTTTATTATGGTGAAATATATTTATGTAACTATTTGTAATATAATAATTAAGTGGATATGTGTGTTTTTAAAACCAGACCTTGTATCTTGCCATAAAAAAGCACAAAATGGAGTATTTGACCATTCATGGTTGAAAATATGGGGCATATAAACCACACGGTTTTAAGGCGAATATTTTACTATTTCCGATAATTATTTAAAGCGGTCAGAGCATTTTGAACGACGTCTTTAATTTCACCCATAACAAAGGGTTTTCCAAATGTGAAGTTTACAATTTTATGTAGATTTTTTTCTTCCAGATTAATGTTCCAGCCGGACATTAGTACAATCTGAATTGTGGGATCAATTTCACGAACCCGAATAACAATTTCTTCGCCGGTAATGTCGGGCATCCCCATATCAGTTATGATGATGTCAAACTTATCTTTGGAAAATTCAGAAAGAGCCAATCTCCCGGATTCGTATGATGTTACTTTGTGGCCCAGGCTTACCAGCATTTCAGAAAGAATTTCCAAAATATAATTTTCATCATCGATAATCATAATCCTGGCGCATTCTGTAACGCAGGATCTCTTTGTTTCTTCGCCGGCCTTTTGTATTCTTGACAAAGGTAATGTGATCGTAAAAATTGATCCCCGGCCGACCTTACTCTCGACTTTGATATTTCCCTTGTGACGCTTTATGGCGCCGAATACTTCACTAAGCCCAAGACCGGTTCCCCGAAGCCCTTTGGTTGTGAAAAAGGGGTCAAATATTTTTTCGATAGTCTCTTCGGTCATGCCGGTTCCCGTATCAGATATCCGGATAAATGCCTGTTGATTATGTTCTTCGGCAGTAATGGTGATTAGTCCGCCATCCGGCATTGCGTCAACGGCGTTAAAGATGAGATTGGTTATGAGATTGCGTATATCGGATATGTTGCCTTCGATGTAGAGATTCTCATCCAGATCTGTTTTTGTATCGACGATAATCCCTTGCAATATCGGTCCGTCTTTCCATTTGGAACGGGTCATATCGACGACATCGTTGATTGTTTCGGCAACATTGATTATTTCGGCAACGTCAGAAGCATTTGCTCTGGAAAAATCCTGAATCTTTTTTACTTTAGCAGCACCGTCTGTGGCGGCTTTTTCAATCTTTTCCAGCCCCTCAAGTACATAGGCGTCATCCGTCTGGTTTCTGAGCAGTTGAATCCTTCCCAGAACGCCGGTGAGCACATTGTTAAAATCGTGAGCGACGCCGGAACTGATTCGACCCAGCGCCGAAAGTTTTTTATCCTGAGCATTCTTTTGCTCAATTTCCCGCAATTTACTGGCGTTTTTTCCCTGAATGACAAACCCTTTTATACTGTTTGTTTTTGAAGCAATCGGATGAGTTCTTTCTTCAAAATATTCATCTAGGCGTTCATCATAATAGCTGACTGGAATGATGACACCGTTCCGAAATGTTTCTTTCAGAGGACAGTCCGCGCAGGGCAGATCACTTCCCCGTAAGATTTTATAACACTTTTGCGAAGCAATACTTTTACCCTGGCCGAGGATAATATCGGCGGCATGATTGGACTTTACGATATCAAAATCGCTGTTACACAGCAGAATAAAGTCTGATGTATAATGAAGAATATCCTCGAACCCGATATTCTCTATATCTTTTTCGGAAAGTGGGAATTTTTTAGTCATGTTTTCGGTTGTCTTATCGGCGATAGGCGCCCATATAGTCTATGAGCGCGTGGCCAATCAGAGATCTAATTTTTACTGCTGTTCAGATGCTTGATTCGGGTTACCGCTTTTATCTTTTTAAAACATTCTATGGCCGACTTGAGACTTTCATCCGCTTTTAAAAGTTCACCGTCCTGCCGTTGTGCCTCGGCCAACTCCACATATGTTTCACCAAGATTCAGCAAATTTTCATATTCACCGTTGATACGCATGCTGTTTTCAAAGAATGAAAATGCGATGTCGTAATGTCTCTGTTGTCGGTTTATCATCCCAAATATTTTATAGGCTTCGGCCATGCTGAGACGATCACCAACTTCTGAAAAAATAGAAAAGGCAGTCGTTAAAATAGCCGTAGCGGCAGAATAATCACCTTGAAAACAGAGAACTTCAGATTCAACAAGATAGGACAAGCCCTTCAGATATTGATTGCTGATTTTATCGGCAATAGCGACGCTCTTGCGGATATGTTCTAAAGCGTCCGCATACTGATGGGTTGATTTATAGATAATCGCAATGCTGTTATAAACCCGTGCAAGAGTGTCATCATTCCCGGTTTTGCTTGCAACGTTAATAACCCGCTGGAAATGCTCCATGGCGAGGTCCCAATCGCCGCGTAAATGGTAGAGATTGCCGAGGTTCATATCAATGGTGGTCAGCAGGTTTGAATATTTTTCTTTTTCGGCAATTGCCCGCGCCTCTTGAAGGAGGGTTTCTCCCCGGCCGATTTCATTCTGTTCAATTGACAGAATTCCCTGGGCAACCGTGACTGTTGCGATACCCTCGGTGTCCCCTATCTTATTAAACAGTTTTAGACTTTTTCCCAATTCAACCACGGCTAAGTCGAGACGGGTTTTATAAAAATAAATTTTCCCCAGCCGATGATGAACCTTGGCCTGCATTTCCGGTACTGTTTCATCTTTATAACGAATCAGCAGAAGATTAAACAGTCGTTCGGCCTTATCAAATTCCAGATATTTGAGACATTGTTCAGCCACAGTGAACAGAAAATTCAGGTAATCCGGTTTTCCCAGGTAACTGGCCGAATAGGTGATAATGGTATCAAAATCAATCTCGCGAAAAATATGCAGTTTGATTGACGAATCCGGGCCTTCCAGCATGCGCTCTTTGTCCCAGACACTATTTAACAGCTGTTCGCGTTCATCCCGAATCGACTGCGTGATCACTGAAAACTGCTCTCCGCACTGCCGTTCTGCAATTTTAGTGATATCGTTTATAAATTTTTGTAGTATTTTACCTTTTGCCATCACGTTCCCACAGTTTATTGGTTTTTGGGGTAAATGTCAAATTCGGTTGAGATTTAGCAGCGTTGGGTGCTACTAAAAACCCCATGCATAGCGGGTAAAGTGATCAATCTCAAAGGATAATGTTTTCTGACCGTTATTTACAGAGTATTTGTCAACTGGAAACCAGCTTGTTCCACCATCTTCACTGAAATAAATAACAAGGTCCAACTTGTTCCATGGTTTATTCTGGTCCACATCGAGAAATTCCCATGATAGTGTAATTATGACGTTTTTATCAAATTCCATATTGGGCAGGAAATCAACACCAGGCGCAGCTTGTGTTTTTTCATCAGCCATTTCGAGAACCGTAACAGTAATCGTTTCCTCGGCGGGAATTAGGGCGTATTGTGGGATCTCTACATAATTATTGCATGTCTGGCCATTGCTGCCAACCTTGCCACCTTTTTCTCGGCTGATTAACTTAGATTCAGTATTTTTAAGTTTACCCCAGGCATTTTTGTTCTTTTTTTCTAGTGTAGTCTGGTCAGCATCTTTTAATGACGCTAGTACGTCCGGGCTCCAGTTGGCCCAAGTAATTTCCTCGGCGGGAACGGCCTGTTTTAATGTGCTCATGGCGGGATTGTCTTCCGGTGAAGTAATGGCATTGTTGTCACAGTTCCAGAAAGAAACCATTGAAACTACCAGAACGAGAAGACCAATTGATTTAACAGTGATTGCTTTCATTTTTATTCCTTTCCAAAATTAATTTATTGTCAAAATCCCCATCCCCATGCATAGCGGGTAAAGTGATCGATATATATGGAAATGGTTTGATGGTCAAAATCAAATTCAGGATCGGGCACCAAAACCCACAGCCCGTTTGCTTCATTGTACCAGTAGATATTAAGATTTTCAGGATCGCCGTCAAAATCCAGGGCTTCCCATGAAAGGGTTACCTTGACATTCATTAGGAATTGTGTGCTGGGCAGAAAATCAGCAGCCGCACCGGCATTGTTGATTTCCGGGATGGCTTTCATGGCATTTTCCCAGGCTTTTTTATATTTGTCGATGGCATCTTTGAATTTGTAATAAACTTCTTCATCGGGTATCTGTGCATTCAAGTCGCCTTCCGCCATCTCCTCATAGGCTTTTTCGATATTGTCAAGATCCGGATTGTCGATACTCTCGGCGTAATGAATTGTTGTTATGGCGATAATGCGGGCAATTTTTGTTGCATTTTCGCCGACAGCGATGACATTTTCCAGATAATTCCGTCCAATATTACCTTTTGCGATACCTTTGGCAATTTCTTTCATATTGTCGGATATATCACTTTTTAGACGATCAAAGGGTTTTGATTCGGTTAGCATGGAGTAGACGGTACAGTAGATTTTGACTTCAGGCAATTTTTCCAGCGCTTTGTTTACTTTATCAAGCGCGCCATCATCTTCAACACCCTGGAGAATATGCAGGTTTTCTTCAACAACATTTAATAATTCTTCAATTTCATAATTATCAAGATTCTTTATAAAATCGTCATATTCGACCATGCTGAGGGCCACGGCAAACCATTTGTCCTCGGGAATTGCGAATGGAGGAATCTCAACTATATTGTCATAGGTGTCTCCACCGCCAACCGTTCCTCCCTTGTGGGCTTCGATTAATTTAAACTCTGACCCCCGCCGGGCCAGCTTTGAATTAAGAGGGCTTTTTGTGCAAATTTGACTGACGACTTCCGGTTTATAAGACACCCAGTTAATTTCACTGGCCGGAAGCCCTTCACTCTGAGCGAGATTAATATCTTGGCTTGCAGGGCTGGCGATGTCATTGGTTTCGCAGCTCGGCAGAGCCAGCAGCAGCGCTAAACAAAAAAGCCCCAAAGTCAGTTTAATTGTTGATGGTTTCATTTCCCGATCCTCCATAATATTTCTCGAATGCAAATTTAATATAGGCAAGGGCTGTACCATTATACATGGAATATGTCACAAACCGAAAAACCGATCACAGTGAAAAATAGACATAACCGCTCTATGTATATATTATTTAATTATTTACCGTAATTATTTGCTAAATTTGTAGTTTGTGACAATTGTCACGATACCAAAGAAATAATTGTTTATGTATGGTCATTATCTGTTAGGTTAAAATATTGATTTCAACCGTTGTGGTTGATATGCGCCACCATTTTGGGGGATTAATGCCGGATGTTGTATTTTTTTAGGCGGTATTTCAAGGTCTCCCGGGTCAGCCCCAGCAGCTTGGCGGCCCTGGTCTGGTTGTAGTTGGCTTTGTGCAACGCCTGAATAATCAGAGATCGTTCAAGATCATAAAGTGATAAACCTTGATCGGAGATATTTATTTTACCGGGATCGGTGTCTTTCTTGACACTACTTTCGGCCAGGGCAATAGTTTCACCGTTCAGTATTTTTCCCTGCTCAAAAAGAACCGCCCGCTCGATGGTATTTTTCAGCTCCCGGACATTTCCGGGCCAGCTGTGGCTCATCAGACGTTCTTTTAAAGAGTCGGATATCCCTAAAATGTTCTTTTTAAATTCAGCATTATAGCTTTTCAGAAAATGTTCCGTGAGCAGCATGACGTCTTCTCTGCGCTCACGCAAAGGGGGTAATGTAACTGAGGCGACATTTAAACGGTAATACAAGTCTTCCCGAAATGTTCCTTCTTCGATGCATTTATCAATGTTTCGTGATGATGCGCTGATAATACGGGTATCCACCATTATCTCCTTGGTGCCGCCAACCCGGCGAAATGTCTGTTTCTCAAGAACTTTTAGAATTTTTGCCTGCAGACCCGGAGCCATATCTCCGATTTCGTCCAGGAAGAAGGAGCCGTTATGGGCCAATTCCAGCAATCCTTTTTTACGTTGAGTAGCATTGGTAAACGCCCCTGCTTCATAACCAAACAATTCCGCTTCCAGCAGAGTCTCCTGGAATGCAGAGCAATTAATTTCGATAAATGGTTTATTACCCCGTTCACTTTTATAATGAATTGCCCGGGCCACCAGCTCCTTGCCTGTTCCGGTTTCACCGCGAATGAGCACGGTCGTTTTGGGTGTAGCGGCGACATGCTGGATGAAACGATAAACGTTTTGCATCGGTTCGCTGTTTCCAATGATCTCACCGAATCCGAGAATCGCGTCTTTCTGTTTTTGAAAATAGGCCAGTTGATCATCGCGTTGCTTTTCTTTGACGATTTTATCAACAATGAGCAAAATCTCTTCGATATTGAAAGGCTTTCGAATATAGTCTTTGGCTCCCAGTTTCATAGCCTGCACCGATGTATCGACGTTGGCATATCCGGTAATGACAACAACGGGTATCTCCGATTTCATTGATTTTAACTTTTCAAGAAAGCTGAGTCCGTCCATACCGGGCAATTTTAAATCAAGGAAAATTAAGTCCGGTTCTTCATTCCCAAGAAATTTTATTCCACTTTCAGCCGTTTCCAGCGTGGTAACGTCATGACCTTTTGGGGCGAGAATATCCTGAAAGGTCTTGCGAATAAATTTATCGTCATCGATGATTAAAATTGAGGCCATCTTTTATCCTGTTGGTTATTATGTCATAATTTTGATTGTAAAGTGAGATAATGCAACAAGTTTATTAATTTTAATCTGGTTTGGTTACTATTTTAACACATTCGGAAATCAGTGTACCGATCTGGTCTACCTGAAATGGTTTTGCAATGACACGTTCAATTCCACATTCGATTAAACGTTGCGGATCCAATTGTGTACCCCAGCCGGTTATAACAACTATGATGGATTCCGGAATCCGGTCTTTGATGGTTTTAGACAGGTCCCAACCTGACATTTCCGGCATGCCCAGGTCGGTAAATATTATGCGTATGTCTGGTTCTGCCGCAAGAATAGCCAGCGCTTCTTTTCCGGAATCTGCTGAAAACACGGTGTGGCCGTACATTTCCAAAATGTCCTTTAAAAGTTCACGCGGATCTTCTTCGTCGTCAACAATCAAAATTATTGCATTCGGTACATCTGTCTGGTTTTTTTCTTTGGGTGTCCGGCCAGATACTGCCAACTTTCTTTTAATGAAACGGGGAAACTGTATCGTCACAGTTGTTCCATGACCAGGCTGACTGTCAATTTCTATTGTACCGTTATGACGGTGAATAATACCATAAGTAACACTGAGTCCGAGTCCGGTACCACTGACGCCTTTTGTAGTAAAAAACGGATCAAAGATTCGTTTCAGTGTGTCGGGATTCATTCCGGACCCGGTATCGCTTAGGGTTATTTGAATCGATTTGGACGAAGCGGTTGTTTTAATTTTTATTTTACCGTTTTCGGGCATGGCTTCTATTGCATTTAATATCAGGTTTGTAAAAACCTCACGCATTTCAGAACTATTTGCCTCTACCAGTGGTTCTTCCCCAAAGTGTGTTTCGATGTCAATTTTAATGCCTTTTTCCTCGGCATCGTCTTTCCAGCGTGTACGGGTATAATTGATAGAGTCCCGAATAGTGTCGTTGATATTGATCGCGTTAAATTTTTTATCGGTTCGCAAACGGGTAAATTCCTGAATTCGCCGGATTGTGGTCGCGCCATCGATAGCGGCTTTCTCAATTATTTCCAAACCATGAATAATTTCCGGGGCGGTAATGTCGCGTTTTAACAGTTGCGCCCGCCCTAAAATGGCACTTAAGACATTATTGAAATCGTGGGCAACTCCGCCGGCCATTTCTCCCAGAGCACGTAGTTTTTCGGATTGTTGAAAACGCTCCCCGGTTTCCCGTTGTTCCTCTTCCAGTTGCTTGAGTTTTATTATTTGGGAGATGTGATTGGCAAACAATTCTATAGGCTTAACGGTTTCATTGGTTGGCTTTAAGCCGCTTTTTGAATCGTCCAGAGATATCATTCCGATAATGTTTCCGGATTTGTTTTTCATTGCGACGAGTAAATTGTCTTCCCGGTGCCACCCGTTTTCTCCGGAATAATCTTTTTTTCCATAGTCCACGGTATGTTGATTGACCAGGTGTTTCATGACATGGGGAATATAGCAGGACTGAATGCCCAACCGGATACCATTTTCAAAAAGATCGATAAATTTTTCCCGGGGTGCTTCTGCACCTTTTATCCGTTTTAGATTTTCGTCGGAAATACCGACATGGCCAAGAATATCTCTGTAGGGAGGCGTTTCTTTAAACGTATAAAAAAGCACTCGGCTAAAATCAGATATTTCTACAATCGCTTCACTGATTCGCCGGAACAGTTCATTCTCGTCGGTAATTGTAATGATATCTGCGGATATTTGACTGAATTGTTCAATCTGGGCGGACAATGATTGAATCTGTTCCTGGAACCGAACCTGCTGGCTGATATCCCGGACGAAAACCTGGACAAATTCTTGATCGTACTCGCTTAAAAGTTTTGCGCATATCTCAACGTCAATCAGTTGCCCGTTTTTATGACAGTTTTTTGATTGGACAATAGCGACGCCATCCTTTTTTATATGAAAATTCAGATCCGGTAGTTTGTCATGATAGGATTCAGGGATTAACTGGCGGATGTTCATATTCAGGAATTCATCTTTGGTATATCCCAGCATTTCGGTTGCCCGCCGATTAACCGCCTGAATAGAACCGTTAAAGGTTTCAATAAAAATGGCGTCGAATGCATAATCAAAGATGTTGCGAAATCGGGTCTCGCTTCGCTTTATTTTTTCCTGAGTCCGCATTTGATCAGTGATATCCCGCTGAACGCCCCAGGCCTGTACAAGGCAGTTATTTTCAATTACACCGAAAAGGTTAATAATGAATATTTTTTCCGGGTCGTTTTCTCTGTGTCTGTGAAATTCAACATTGGTCAGATGAAATCCGTTTTCAACGAGGTTTTTTAACAAAATATGATATTGTTTTTCGGATTGATAAATAAATGATCGAAGCGGTTTGCCGACCATGTCGGCAATGTCATTAAAGGAATGCATTTTAGCGTAGGATTGATTACACTCGATTAAGACACTGTTCTGGAATATCTGGCGGACAATATCTTCAGTTGGCAAACTGATCGGTATTGGAACACTTGATTCAAAACACCAGATTCCATCGTCACTGTTTTTGATCAGGGCATTATATCTTCTCTCAAGCTGCCGGTATTGTTCGTTGGTTGTGTTCATTTGAGTTTAGTTTTTCCGAATTGTTTCAATAGGGGATTTTGATTTGAAATATTTTTCCGTCCGGGTCATTTTTCTGCAATGATATTTTGCCACCGTATTTTGATAGTAATTCATCGGCCCGAGCAAAATTGATGATGAATTTTCCCAACCTGGTGGACTGAAACATTACAGAGGCAGGAAAACCCTGTTCCAAATCATTGGTTTCAATCATAGAACCAGAATCAGTAATATTGACAACAATATATTTACTGTCGATATGTGTTGAAATACTGAGCGTTTTCTTTTCAGCGGACAACAGGGAATCCAATGAAAAATTGATAACAGTCAAAAGCGCTGTTGAAAAATCACGATAGAGACCTTTTAACAGCGGAGTATTGTCATCCAGAGTAATTTGTTTTTGGACCTTGTGTTTGTAAAAGGGATCGGCATTCAGAACAGATAATTCGTTTCGAAGTAAATCGCTGATACTTATTGGATTTTCCTGATCATTTAATTCATGGCTGATTTTGAACGATAAGGCGTCAATAATAGATTTTATTAAGATTGCCTGTTCAGTAATAGAATCCAGATCTGCAATTTCAGGGTGTTTTATGTTCAGCAGCTGTGACCGACCGATAATAACGGCCAGCGGATTATTAATATTATGGGCGATTCCCGGAATCAGATGGCCAAAAATTGAAATCCGTTTTTCATTTTGAAAATCATTTTCAAGGTCATTGATTTTGTTTTTTAATTCTGTGGACTCGGCTTTTTCATTAAATATTATAAAGCGGAGAATCTGGCCGTTTTCTTCATAGGACGCAGTATTGTTGATGTAAAATGACTTTACTGGTTCGAGATGCTGCAACGTTATCTCGACTTTCTGCTTGTCTTTGTTTAGTAGAGCTGTGATTGCTTTTTCTGGAATGATGCCGGTAAAAATAGTTTCCAGAGAATTTCCGATTACCGTCGTTTTTTTTACCTTAAAAAGAGAAATAAACGCCGGATTGACATCGAGAACGATCCCGGAAGAATTTACCGTTAATATTGGGGCGCTCAACGATTTGAACAGGTGTTGATACAGTAATTCAGACATTTGTACTTTCCGGGGCTTGTGTGTTTACTTGCATTCGGCTGGTGTCAGGTTATGTTTATGGACAAAATATACTCGAATCATTATTGTGCCTATGTGTTTAAAGCCTGAATAATTTATATTAATCAAAACTTTTTGGGAAGAATAAACATTTTTAACCTGTTTGATGCGGTTTTTCATGGAAAATTATGAATAAACATGTTAAACTGTTTAGTTATTTCAACAATTATAATCCGTGAGTATTATGAGTGAAATATATGATGTTTTATTGATTGGCGCCGGGTCTGCAGGTCTTTTTGCCGCCGATCGTTTGGCAGAATCTGGCTTAAATGTTCTGGTTGTTGACCGTGGTGATGAACCGGAGAAACGTAAGGATATGAACTTTGGCGTAGGAGGCGCCGGCACCTTTTCCGATGGAAAATTGAATTTAACCCATCGGATAGGTGGTGATCCCGAGAGTTTTGGGCGAACTGCCAGTGAAGTTGAGACTTATATCGAGAAAGTCGATACTATTTTTACTGAAATTGGTGTGGAGGGCGGTTATTCTGGAACAAACGGCAAGTCCCTGCAGGATCTGATGCGGACGGCACATTCTGTAGGTGTAGATTTTATCTATGCCAAACAGCGCCATATTGGTACCGATCGTCTGCATATTGTTGCAGACTATTTTTATAAGCGGCTTCTCAGGCAAGGTATAACATTTAAAGTGAATTCCCGTATTCGGACGATCGAGAAAGAGGATGATATTTTTGTATTATCTTGTGACGAGGAGACATTTCGGGCCCGTGCGGTTATTGCTGCTCCGGGACGTGCTGGTGCGTACTGGCTGCGCGAACAGGCAAAGAAATTAAGCATAAATAATATGTACGGACCGATTGATGTGGGGGTTCGGGTAGAATTTCCGGCAGATATCTATGCGGAAATTGCCAAAGTGATGTATGACGCCAAGTTTCGGCTCTATACCAAATCTTATGATGATCTAGTACGAACATTCTGTACAAATCCCAATGGCTATATTGTCAAAGAGGAATTTGATGACTTTGTGTTGGTTAACGGGCACGCCAAGTGGAATTCGAAAACCAACAATACGAATTTTGCATTGTTATCGCGAGTGTTCCTGACAGATCCGGTCGAGGATACCACAAAATACGGTCGGGATATTGCCCGATTGGCAACCACAATTGGTGGTGGTAAACCAATCCTGCAGCGCTTGCGAGATTTTGTCAATGGCCGTCGCTCAACCTGGGACCGCATCGCCAAATCGGCGGTGACGCCAACATTGACCGACGTAACCCCCGGCGATATCGCCATGGCCTTTCCACAGCGAATTGTTACCAACCTGATGGAGG
>CAZAKB010000073.1:0-15492 GCA_964485475.1 uncultured bacterium | reverse complement strand
GGAAAAGCGGCAAGAATGGCAATATAGTCTGTCGTATCCAGAATGGTTTGAAGCAATTCGGCGGTGGTCGAAGAAACCATTTTTTCATGTAGATGGCCATACAAATCCAGAAAATTATGAAATTGTTTAACAGTATCCTGATCCAACAGCCGTTTATAGTCTTCGTCATGATTTATAAATTTTTGAATACCGTCCATCAAACCGTTTTCTGTTGCTAGTGCCATCAGGGTATTATCGCTCATTCCGACCATGGGCGAACGCAATGTTCCGATTAAGGCAACCTCATCATACCAATTGATCAGCGCCCGCAGAAAATTGATAACGTCCAATACTTCCCGACGTTGATAAAATCCAATGCCCGAACTGACATAATACGGCACACCAGCCCGGTTCAGGATACGTTCCAGGTTTTCCTGGTGTGTCCGTGACCGGAGTAAAATAGTAAAATCCCGCCATTCCGGTTTTCGCAGTTCCCCGGATTTTTCTTTAATAATTTCCTGTTTGCATAAATTTTTTATTGCATGAACAACATTAACAAATTCCGCATCGATTTCTGTCAAACCTGAAGGTATCTCATCATCTCCGGCATCAGGTTTTAACAACAACAGTTGAACCTGTGTATTTTTCGTTTCTGTTTGATCGTGAGATTCAACGGGTTTATCATAGCGAACATCATATTCCGGCACGGTTTCTTGACTATTTAAGAGAAATTCAAAGAACCGGTTATAGAAATTATTCAACGGTTTGATGCTGCGATAATTTTTATCGAGATACAGAAGTGGTTTTTGATGTTTATAGCCATTAAATATTTCAACTTCAGCACCACGAAAGCGATAAATCGACTGTTTTTCGTCGCCTACATAAAAGGTTATCAACGACGGGTTCAGGCTACAAATCGCTGTCAGAATCCTGTCCTGGATCGGGCTGATATCCTGAAACTCATCAACCAGCAGGTGTTTGAACCGATTGGCATATGCTATGGCGGTATCACTTTTTGATCTGAAAAAGGCTTCTGTTAAAATTTCGAGTCCGTTGAAATCAACCGCACCCTTCTCATTGAGTACCTCTCTGTAATAATTAATCCAGAGTAACCCTAAGTTTGAAAAACTAACCACTAATTCAGCATTTTTCTGCTCCAGCTCATCCTTAAAAGTAAACATACTATCTTTAATCTCATCCCAGACCGATCGAAGAAAACGGTGTTTTTCCCGCATTTCTTCAAGTTCATTGCCCCAATTGCCTTTTTGCCCCTTATTATTCAGACTGAATGCTTTGGCTAAAGAACCATCACTCAAGCCGCTTGGAATCTGCCCGTTTTTAACCTGTTCAACCGCATTCAATAAAATCGTTTTAGCACTGTGAAGTTTGTCTTCAGGATCACTGGCATTGTGGGATTTCAAAAACTCACAGGCATTGATGACTGTAGTTGTCGAAAATGCTTCCCGTAATAGTGTTAATGTATATTCCTGATAATGGTGTTTGGCCTGAGAATAAATGTCCGATCCGGTGGATTTTGAATTTTTTCCCAATGGCTCCGTAAAATCAACTTGATTCTGCCAAAGGATATTCAACATTTCACGAATCTGAAACAGGTCAAAATAATGGATCAATGCCACCACCGGCGAGCCTGATCTGTTTAGTTCTTCGTGCAGAAAGATATCCAGAGTTTCCTTGCGAGAGATCAATTCTTCCACTTCATCGATTATTCTGAATTGCGGGTCGATGCCGATTTCTTCACTATTTTCCTGGAGCACTCTGGCGCAAAAACTGTGAATAGTTGAAATCGGGGCCGAATTTAACTGGTCCAGCAGATTTTCATCGATCTTCGATTGAGACTGATGCAGCAATCGAAGAGATCGACGAATACGCTCCTTCATTTCGGCAGCAGCTTTTTCAGTAAATGTAATCGCCACAAGTTCGTCAATCGTTGTATTCGTGCGTCGAAGAATATTAATTGTGCGGTCTACCAGAACCCGGGTTTTACCGGTCCCGGCGGATGCTGATACCAGAAAAGACCTGTCAATTTGATCTGTCGCAATCTGATAATCATTTAAAATTTCCGTTTTTGATTTCAAATTCGTTCCTTAATACTTGAAAAATGCCTGTAAATTCTCTAAAATTACACTCGTTAATATAGGGAGCAATTGTGCCAATATATCAATTATTCAGCAATGAGTGGATCAGTTTCGGGATTTTTCTTGTTATCATCCTCGGTTTTGTCGGTTTCAGCGAAGTTCTGCGCAAATCATTTAATATGTCCGGTGAAAACACCCGCCAGTTCGTCCATGTGGGCGTCGGCCTATTGGTCACCTGCAGCCCGTTCCTGTTTGTGTCACCATTACAACCGGCGGTTCTGGCTATCATTTTTATCGTACTGAATGCCGTTGCCATCAAAGGCGACCAGATGAAAGGCATGCACACAACTGAACGTTTTTCTCTGGGCACTGTTTTCTTTCCTGTCTCCTTTCTGATATTGATACTGCTTTACTGGAGAAACAATCCCTCGGTCCTGATTATCGGAATGCTAATCATGGCACTTTCCGATCCACTGGCTTCGATCGTCGGAACCCGTAAAAAATTTCCAAAACAATTCGTATTTTGGCGGGATTCCAAATCCATTACC
Source organism: uncultured bacterium (assembly GCA_964485475.1). Lineage (GTDB taxonomy): Bacteria > Fidelibacterota > UBA2242 > UBA2242 > UBA2242 > B118-G9. The sequence continues at coordinate 12,869 of CAZAKB010000073.1, read as the reverse complement.
GGTTCCATGGCCGTTTTTATAAGCGCGTTTATCATTGTCCTGATTAGTTTACCGATTCTCAGGCAACTTGACGGCGGAGCAACGGTACCAATCACCAGCCTGCTTCTGATCGGCTTCGCTGTATCTGTCATCGCTGTACTTAGTGAATCCATCTCTTATGCCGGATCCGATAATCTGACAGTTCCTCTGTTAACCGCTTTGATTCTCGACATTATGCTAAAATCCAGCCTGGCTCAACAGGTCACCGTTGTCGGCTGGATATTCTTTTCCTTTCTGCTGGCCTATCTCGCTTATCGACTAAAAGCACTCACGCTTGGCGGTACAGCCGGAGCCATGCTTTTGGGATCAATCGTTTTCTCGGTCGGCGGATTATTTTGGGTAATTCCCATGGCAACGTTCTTCGTCCTATCTTCGATTCTGTCAAAAATCGGTAAGCTGAAACGCACGATCCTGAAAGGCATGGTCGAAAAAGGCAGTCAGCGGGATATCCTGCAGGTCTATGCCAATGGCGGTGTTTCGCTGATCATGGCAATCCTCTTTCACTTTACCGGAAACGATCTCTTTTACCTGATGTTTCTCGGTTCGCTGGCCGCCGCGACAGCGGATACCTGGGGCACGGAAATCGGAATCTTTTCCAGAAGCGAACCCCGTCACATCCTGACGTTTAGTAAAGTGCCAACCGGTACTTCCGGCGGTGTTACGGCACTCGGTACATCAGGATTTTTAATGGGCGCCGGAATTCTGACTCTCAGTGGCATCTTCCCAATTTCCGGTTCCATCCTGCAGTTATTCATTATTGTTGCCATCAGCGGAATTATCGGAGCATTGATTGATTCGATTGTCGGCGCTACAATTCAGGCACAGTACAAATGTCCCCATTGTCAAAAAACGACGGAAAAATTACTTCATTGTAGCAGTCACAAAACAACGTTGATTTCCGGTATTCACTGGATCGACAACGATGTTGTCAATTTTATCTGCACCAGCTCCGGTGCACTGTTTGTACTGCTTTTCTCTAAGTTCTTTATGTAAATCACTCATCCGTATCATTCGTCATCTCAACAGTCCTGGTATCAATCCGGCATAGCTCGTAATATGCACATTTTCCATGCTGACAGCGCTTCTTGATATCATAAGGATTCAGAAAAAAATCACCCATGTATATTCTCTTGAGTAATGAAACCACTGTCTCTTCGGTCTTTTTTAATAATTCATCAATATCCGAATATAAAACCGGCTTGATCCGCTGATATAAAGACTTTGTAAAAATCCCTTTGGCAATCCGGCCATCGTTGAACACATAGGAATATGCTCCGGCAAACGGAATATCTTGATGTAATTGCCGGTATGCCAGCATATAAAACGGAATCTGGAAATGAACACCTTCACTCACCCCTTTGACGGGATCCTGCACGGAATTCTTCGAGCGCTTATACTCAATAATCGTGATATGATTGTCTTCATGACGATCAACCCGGTCAATTTTCAACTTAAAAGGTACTGAAAACTCAGAATTTTCCATCACCACCGGGATCTTAAGGGAAAGCCTGTGCTCAAATTCAACTGGATAATACTCGGTCCCAAGTACCTCTATTTCACGGTTAATTAACAATTCGAGACCATGTTTAAGGTCGGCCAGTTTTTTATTCCAAACCGATTCATCTACATAGGCAAAAACCGACCGATAATTTTGATGAATAAATTTCAAAGCCGCATCAATATCACCACTCAAGTCTCCGGTAATGAATGTTTTCCATTCCTCGAAATTACCCGGGCTGACTGCCTTCAGAAACGATTCAAACAGGGCATGAATCAGCAATCCATCGGTCAGTGGAGAAATTTCCGCCAGCGGTTCCTCGACCGAATCGATCTTCCAAATGGATTGACACAAATACAAAAACGGGCACCAGGCGTACTGTTGCAATCGAGTCACAGACAGCGGCTTCCGAAAACAGTTTACCTGGTGTTTCAAATTGGATAAACACCCACTCCAACCGTCCGCAATACAGTCTTTTCGGCATCTTTCAATATCAATCCGCGGTTCAATGTCAAAATGATTTGACGTTTTTAAAATAGTATCAAAAAATTGGCAGTCCTGGTCGTTCCATTGATAATGTAGTTTATTAAAGAGGATATCCTGTGGAGACACAGCCATCCCAATTTCCGGAATTACAGAAGCGGCGGAAATGGTTTCATACCGGATTGATTTACTTAGGGTATCATGCTCAAAAAGGAATCGGATTTCATCCAGGAATGACGATGCAGGCAAGCCACGTCCGTTACTGTCAAATTCAGGATAAGTGATCAACAGATGTTCATTTACTCTGGCGACAATATTATAGAACAGAAATTTCTCTTCCTTGATATCCGATCCGGAAGACCGGACGACATCCATACCCGCTGTTTGATTTATCCGCAATCGTCGATGGCTGTTCAGAAGCGGATTTTCACGACGGCTAATCGGAAATTCACCATCAACCATGCCAAGCAATACAATCGCATCAAATCGTTTACCGCGGACATCCATAATATTTGCAACCGTAATTCCGGTTTCTTCCTGATCGCCGGATTTTGGCAATGTGATATCACGTATTAAATTATTCAGGGCCATACTAACATGCCGCAATTTTACTGTATCGTCCAAATCGACCAGATTTCGCAATGTCCTGAACACACTTCGCATCGCATTAAATGTCTCGGTTACCGAATTCTCTGCGTCATCCTGAAAACTGAACTTTTTTAGAAGATTTTGTATCCATTGAATATACTCAGACCAACGGGCTGATGTGGGTAAACTGATATCGTCCAAAAATTGCTGTAGAACCGGCAACAGAATATCTATATCGTCCAATTCTCGTTGTAAAATATTGATCTCTTTTGAATCCTCGTCTTCAGCAACCATGACAGTCCGGATATATTCCTGTCGTTGGGTTAATTGCGTCAGCCAGCTTCCTTTGCTGAATGACAATCCCCAGGCCGCCGATTTATATTCAAACTTCTGAATGATGTCAGCACCGTAATAATGTCGAATTTCCGTAAAGCGGGTCAGATCAATGATGCTGTCCCGGCTGAAATTCCGCTCATTAACCTCAAACACTTTCTGGATGATGCGCAGCAATGTTGATTCTGACAGAAATTGTCCATTCCCGGCAACAGCAATACCGGTGCCCGGGAATAAAAGGCGAATCAGTTTTGAATAATCATAACTCCCCCTGTAAATCACCGCTATTTTATCAGGTTTTATATTGTCATTGATCCATTTTTTTACTGTTCGTGCGGCTGCATCAATTTCATATCGTCGGTTTGGACAGCGTAACAGTTTTAGAGTAGTATTTCGCCAGTCGATACAAAATTTCATGAGATCCGGAACTGGCTTGTTATTTTCAACGTAATCATGTCGCTTGAACAACAAATCAACAATCTCCGATATCGATTCCTGTTTAATTTGAGGAATTACGGTACTGTGATAATCCCGGTTCCCGATAATCCCGGATACAGGCTTCAGGTACTGTAACGCTGGATGACCTGTATTTTCGGGAAAGTAAAGTATTGATTCCGTGTACTGGTCAATCAGGTAATTCAAGATCTGTTGCTGAATTGGATTAAATTCATAGAACCCTGCCACAACCAGACGGTCCCCGGTTGGATTGTACTGACTGCTTCGTAAATGTTCGGCGAGTAACATCAGCAAAGTCGATGACGATGCCAATCGCCGATCTGTCGCTGCATTAATCAAAACATTGAGACATTCAACATACGGAGCAATATCGGGAACCGCTTTGGCAATAGCATTCAATTGATCAATGGATTTGCCCGATTCGCGCAGTTCGGTCACAATTTTAAGAATTAACGCCAGCGATCCCGGCTGTATTTTTTGAAACAAACGCCGGTTATTTTTCAAAAACGTAAAAAGAAACAGCCATTCTTCACCGGAACCGATTATCCGAAACGTCTGATGATCCGCATCCAATATCCGGTTCGCCCAGGCAAAATAAGTTCCAAAATGCAGATGACCCGGTAGTAGAGTGTCAGTTTTCCGGTACAATGTTTCCTTTATTCCAGTAATATAGCGTACCGATGGTAACAGAAAATCAATTTTCTTCCCGTTTTCCAAATCAGATGAAACCGATTCGGCAATATGCCGGTTTAAATTACCGGATACAGGATGATAAACGATATTAAATCTTGCCATGGTATCGAAATCTAACAGAAATCCGTTTCAGAGCCAAGGGTTAAGCTGTGATTTTTGAATATATTTCTTCTAAACAGTTGATATTGTGGAGAGTCCTAGAAAATATTTAAAAAAACTTTTGCTATGTTCAAGTTTTTATTATAAACTGTGGCGTTATTTGATTTGGAAAAGTATCATGGAGATATTTTATCCAAGAGGAGTCGTTTAATCACAAAGTTACGTCCCTTCTCACGTGAATTCCAATGTTCTAATTTCACAGGTATAGTTGCTGTCGCATCTCTCCCTTACGAATGAAACATTAAGCCACAGTGAGAAGAATCGCAAGGAGAAATGCATGGAAGGTAGTAAGCTTTACGTGGGGAATTTGAAATATTCCGTCACAAATGAACAACTTGAAGAATTATTCAAGGACCATGGCGTGGTCAAAAACGTCAACATAATTCCCAATAAGGGTTTCGGATTTGTCGAAATGGGCAGCCCCGAAGAAGCCGAAAAAGTCAAAGAAGAATTTGATGGTAAAGATTACGATGGACGCACCCTTAGAATCGACGAGGCACGTCCACCAAAGCCACGGTTCTCCAGAGATTCCAGCCAGCGCTATTAATCGCTGCGCTTAATCTGCTAAAATAATAATAAGCCATTTTCTTCACCTTTTAGTCATAAAAGGCGGGAAGTGGTTTGTTTATTTAGTATCAGTCAGTTTATACAATTTATCCGAAGGACGAATTGTCACTGGTAACGGAATGGTCATCCGGTCACCTTTTTGTGCTTTCTGAACCGGTTTTTCGTCTACCCAAATTTCGTCGATAATCAATTCAACAACCCCGGTTGTCGGTCCGGTAATTAAAACCCGATCCCCGATTTCCAAACTTTTTGTATCGATAATAAATTCGGCTATTTGCGATTTCCGGAAATAATTGACGCCTTTGCCGATGTAAACACGTCGCCGGGTCGCTTTTGAGCCATATTTTTCACTCCACTCACCCAAACGCTGACCCAGGTAATACCCGTCCCAGAATCCCCGGTTAAAAACCATCTTTAGACGGTTTTTCCATATTTCAATCTTTTCTTCCGAATAAGAACCATCAATGATCGCAGTAACTGCTTCGGAATAGCATTCCGTGACTGTCTTGACATATTCTGGTGAACGGGCCCGGCCTTCAATCTTTACAACCGTGACGCCGGCTGCCAGAATTTTATTCAGAAAATGGATTGTCATCAAGTCTTTGGGCGACATGATATATTCGTGGTCCACTTCCAATTCATCACCGGTTTCCTTGTCCTGAACAATATACGCCCGTCGGCATATCTGTAAACACTCACCGCGATTGGCTGAGTGATTAGCCTGATGCAAGGATAGATAGCATTTCCCTGAAACCGCCATACAGAGCGCCCCGTGAACGAACATTTCCAGTTGGATCAATTTTCCAGAAGGTCCTTTGATCTGTTCCAGCTGAATCGCTTCGGATATCTCCCGAACCTGATCGAGATCCAGTTCCCGGGCCAGGACTATGACATCTGCAAATCTTGCATAAAACCGCATTGATTCGATATTGCTGACATTGGCCTGAGTGGAAAGATGAACCGACATTCCCTGCTGACGAATATAGTCAAAGGCTGCCGGATCCGATGCGATAATGGCATTGACACCGCTCTGTTTGGCCACATCAACAATCTCACGCATTTTTACCAGGTCCCGATCATACATCACGGTGTTCAGAGTAAGATAGGTTTTTATATTGCTTGTTTTGGCAATGATAGCAATTTCCTTCAAATCATCCAATGTGAAATTCTTGGACGAACGGGAACGCATATTCAGACGTTCTACGCCGAAATAAACGGCGTCGGCTCCGCCTTGTATAGCCGCCTGCAGGGATTCGTACGACCCAACCGGGGCCATGAGTTCAATGTCTTGGCGGCTAATGGATTTCATGCCGTGAAGTTAGCGATTCGGACTCATTTTACCAAAAACAAGCGGACAAATTCATTGTTCATGATAATCTATTCCACTATCTTTAACGGTTGAAACTGTCGAGGGACAATGAAACGAATGCTAATTATTTTCTCCATTCTTTTTCTCTTCGCCTGCGCCACAAAAAAACCAGCGGAAGTCGGGAATATTGATTTTCAGGTTACTGAATTCAGCGAAGCCCGAATCCAGGCCCGGGACACCGGCAAACTGCTGCTGGCTTACTTTTACACCGATTGGTGAGGCTCCTGCGAACGATTAGACCAGTTGGTCTTCAAGACAAAAGATTTTGCTGATTTTATTAATTCAAATTATGTTGCTTTAAAATTAGACGGAAATACCGAACTCGGTCGCAAACTGCGCAACCAATGGCTGGTTCCCGGATATCCGACGATGATGTTCTTTACCTTAGAGGGTGAAGAAATTGACCGGATTGTCGGGTTCGATGGAAAAAAAGATACGTATTTTCAATTAGTCAAAGATTACACGTCAGGCAAAAATACATTAAAAGACCTGCTATCCTGCGTAAAATCTGACACCGATAATGCACAACTTAATTTTGATATTGCCAGTAAATACAGCGATCGCGGTGATGATAAAAATGCCCTGATTTACTTTGAAAATGTGCTCGCCCTAGAACCGGACCACGATTCCAAAATGTATCTGGAAGCCGAATACAATGTCGCTGAATCAAAGGCATTTAATGAAGATAATCCTGGCTATTTGCAGCATTATGCCCAAAACTGCAGCAATGAACATTTGAAATATTATGCTTACAGCAGTCTGACCCGCTTTTTCCGTCTGAAAAAGGACCAGGCAAATGTGATTCACACCTATGAAGAAGCACTGATTGGACTCCCGGAAAATGCCTCTATGATGAACAGCTACGCCTGGTATATTTTTCAAAATAAGGTCAGTGATTACTACGAACGCGGAATCGAGGTCGCTAAAAAAGCCCTAAAAATCGAACCGGAAGCCGACTCTATCTGGGATACACTGGGACAATTGCTATTTGTGGCCGGATACACGGATAAAGCCATTGAGGCCATGCAGAAAGCGACGGATTTAGTACCCGATGAAGTATCCTATAAAGAAAATATTAAAAAGTATAAAGCATCTCAAAACTGATGTTCCGATAAAACCACAGTAGAATCCCGGAAATCGTCGGCAGATTTTTCGAGATTGTCAGCCAGCCATGTATCCAGCAAAAAAATCGGTCTTAGCGACTGGTTTGATGCATAAACCAATCCTCTATCTTTATCCTTAGGATTGCCGATCACGAGGGTTGTTGGCTGGTCTTCACTACCGGAAAACAAATCAATCCTCAACCGTGCGGAATCCAAACTATACCGTGGTAAATCTCTCAGCGATTCATCGATAAATTCACGAATGCGAGCGCTGGCAAGTCGATTGAGGAATGTAAGAACGACTTCCGACTTCGCCAGTGATTGAACTGGCTGAACCAGCCACCAGGCATCCTCCCGCTTTTCAAGAACAATCGTCTCCGAATTACTCCGGCTTATTTTAATCCGTTGAACTTCCAGAGGATTGATATGTACAATCTTTCGGTCTCTCAAATCAAAGAGACCTTTATTGACTTGATTCCACAAGGATTGTGAAACCAAAGTGATATCGGCAGAACCGTTAAATTTAACATATAGAAAATCACCGATGGGATTTTCATTTCCTACCATCAATTGAATAGTCTTGTTATCTATTGTGTTCAGTTGAAACGCCCCGCGAGGTTCTGTCAATCCATAGACATTAAGATCCGATTCCGGTGATTGAATTATTCTCTCAATTTTTATTCCAAGAATTGATGCCAGGTTTTCAACAACAGCGTTCGAGTCCACCAATGTCTGAACTGGCGATGTTATAAGCCATTTATCGGATTCTTTGTACAAAACGATTTCTGATTTTGAAGTTTTTATCGAATAGGAACGCACATTGTCGATCGGAACATTGAATAAGCGCATTGCCAACTCAGCCCGCTTGGATTGGGCTTCAGATCGCTTAACTTCAATGAAATATATGCTGGTGAAAAGAATCAGGAAAATTAATAAGAGTATCAAAGCTGTTTTACCCCTCATGGGCTAATGCCTCCCGCGATACACGACGATCCCCAGCGCAAAAGCCAACACCGGCAATACTATAACCGTGAGCCAGAAAACGAGCCGCATTTGACCGGGCGTGATATTAACTGTTCGCATTTCCGGATTCTTCGGACGAATTGAAATGAGGTCTTCATCAGCCACCAGCCAGTTGATGATATTCATGAAAAAATCACCGTTGGCCTGATTGGTAAAGTAGGCATTACTGGCAAAATCGGAATCACCGACCACAACAACCCGTGTATCTCGATTCGTTTTATTCAAAACCGTTATTGCGCATGCAATGTCAATCGGCCCGCGACGATCTTCCGGGCTAATAGAAATCTCATCCCGGTTGCTGATTTTATCTTGGCCAATCGCATAACTGGTTTGCCCGGTATGGGCAATCGTAATCACAGATATTTTGGGGTCATCAGAAATAATTACTGAGACTGAACGAGTCAGAGGAAAAAAGGTCATCAGACCATCCAGTTTTTCCACAATCGGATGATTACCATAATCGGATACCAGTGGAATTTCCGGACCGGCACCCAGCAATCGCCCAAACCCACTGGCATCCACAACCATATCATTACCGACATCAACATTCCATTTCCGTAGATATTTCTGAAGACCGATACCCGGTTTCGGGTCCACTAAAAACAATGCGCTACCACCATTTTTCAAATAACTCGTCAGCAGATCAAGTTCGCCGTTGAAATAATCCTTTTCCGGTCCCGCTACGATGATCAGAGATATTTCACCAGGAATTGAATCCAATTCCGTCAAGCGCAATTGCTCAACGATATAATTTTGAGTTTCAATCGCAGTTTCCGCATTGGCAAATCCTTTCCGATCCGCACTGTTAATACTCCGTTCACCATGCCCGGTAACAAACGCAACCCGCCGGATTTTATCCCGGGTCACTTTGATAATAGCATTTGTCAGGGTTTCTTCAGTCGCCCGATTGACATGTTCCTCGCGATTTTCGTCGATAACCACCAAACTGCCGTACTGAGTGATTTTATACTGATTTGCCAGCCCTGGTTTCTCATCGGGATCTATCAATTGATAGCTGAACCGTTTGGAAATGTACGCATACTCTTTCAGTAAGTCTTCAGTAGGGCCGGCATTCATGCGCTTATCAAAAACAATTATTTCGATATCACTTTTTAGGGATTTTAACAGTTTGATCGTCTGTGGCGCCAGGCTAAAAGTCTTGCCGCTGTTTGTATCCACCCGCCAACTATGCCGTGCTGAGACATAATTCATCAAAACCAGGATGGCTATGACCAGAATAATGACCAGCATCATATTACCACCGTACAATAAGCGACGGTCTCTGAGGATATGCACTAATTCTAGACGAAACAAAGCGATAACCAAAATGACCACACCGGCCAGAATCATTGCCAGCGATTTGAAATCCCAGATATGTGACGTTGAATAGAAAAACAAACTTGCCGAAATCAAGACCAAACCAAAGATCAGTAACCAGCGATATAACTTCATCGGATCAGCTCCGCCACCGTGAGGATTCAATGGATTGATACGTCAGGTATAGCATCAGAAAGGTAAAAGATACATAGAAAACAAGATGGCTGGTATCGAATATTCCCTTGGAGAAATCCTCAAAATGAGTGACAATTGACAAATATTCCAGCACTTTTCCCAGAATCTTCCCGGTAAAATCTGCTGAAAAACCGACAATCCACAGGAACATAGTCAAACCAAAGGTTCCCACCGCGGCAACAATCTGGTTTTCGGTCAGAGAAGAAATAAAATTTCCCGCGGCGATCAGCGCGGCCCCCAGTAACAACAAGCCCAGATAAGCTATAAAAACCGGTAGCAGTTCGGGATTTCCCCACCAAAACAGAAAAATCAAAAAAAGTGCCGTAGCTCCGAGCATTATTATATAAAAAATATAAGTTGCCATGAATTTTCCGATGACAATCTGCCAGTTGTTAAGCGGGACCGTCAGTAGAAGTTCGATAGTCCCGTTTTTTTTATCCTCGGAAAATGCCCGCATGGTAATCATCGGAATCATGAACAAAATAATAACACTGATGTTCAGCAAAAACGGCCGGATCATCATCAGGTTGACATTGACCGGAACACCTTGTTGCTGCATCATGGCAGCATAACTGTACTGCATAAAACTGGAAAACAGCAGATAATAAAATATTCCAGACACCAGCAGAAAGAGTCCGATAACCACGTAAGCCACCGGCGATGTGAAATAGGAGCGGAAATCTCGTCTGAAAATGGATAGAATGTTCCGCATCAATTCATTCCTTCTTCACTGGTAGTAAGTTTTAGAAAAATGTCTTCCAGGCTCAGATTTTCCATTTTCATTTCCAGCAGTCCCCAGCCATTTTTCACAATCGTCGCCGCTAATTCCCGACGAATATCTGTCCCCAGATTGCTTCCGATGCTGAATTCCGATATTCCGCCATTTCGGGTAGCATTGCAGATAACAGAACGAATTTCCGGAATTGTTTGAAGAACATTCATAATTTCATCAGACGGACCTTCAACTTTCAAATGGACGGTTTCCGAACCTTTCAGCCGGGCCGTCAGGTTATCCGGTGTATCAACAGCCACCAGCCGGCCTTCGTTGATAATCACTACCCGGTCGCAGGTCATGCTGACTTCCGGCAAAATATGGGTTGACAGAATAACCGTATGTTCATGGGCAAGGTTTTTAATGAGTTCACGGACTTCGATAATTTGTCGCGGATCAAGGCCGACCGTCGGTTCATCGAGTATCAGAACCGGTGGATCACCAATCAAGGCCTGAGCAATTCCGACACGTTGTTTAAAACCTTTGGAAAGTGAGGCAATAAAACTATCCAAAATCAACGTGATTGCTGACTTTTCGGCAACCCGATAAATTTCTGCATCAATCGAACGGCGTTTCACGCCCTTTATGGCGGCCACAAATCCCAGGTAATCTTCAACCCGCATATCCTGATACAGTGGTGGGTTTTCTGGCAAATATCCGATTCGTTTTTTGACTTCAATGGAATTATGGAAAACGTCAAAACCGGCAACGGTAACCGTGCCCCTTGATGCCGGAATAAAGCCGGTGATGATCCGCATGGTTGTGGTTTTTCCAGCGGCATTCGGGCCAAGGAATCCGAGGATTTCGCCTTTCTCTACATGAAAGGTCAAATCATCCACAGCCCGAACATCACCAAACTTTTTAGTCAGGCCAGTTACTTCAATCACCGTGCCCCCGGTGGATTAATCGCTATTCATTAACGCCAGAAAGACGCCCGCTCACTTGCGTAACTGAGCATTTTTTTCTGGCTGGTATAGACTTTTGGATCATCAGGATAACGGATGTAATCCTGGGACCAGCTAGTTTTGGATCGTCCCAGATAAATGGTTCCGAGCACAAACTCACCCTTTTTTAGATCCACTTTCAAACCGTTTTCATCGGATACATTATACTGATCATATTTTTCAGAATTTTTAGTTACAAAACCGGATTTCTGCGCTTCCACAACATTCTTAAAGAAATTCTCAATCTTTGTGTCTTTAATGATTCCGGTGTCCGGGTCAGCAAATACCCAGCTAGTGTCGCTTTTCAGCAAAGTCACCGACAGCGTGTCTTTACTAATAGTAAACGCATTGACATCTTCAACTTTTACATTGAATACATCTGTCACTTTCGGTTGATAGCGACGATTCTTCAGCGAAACCACTAGCAGCAGCAACACAGCAACTGCCAGCAGAATAGCATATTTCATCCAGGGATTTTGTTTCTTAGCCATAGAGCCCCTCCAGTAATTTACGTTTACTGACATTCTTTCTCCAGCGTAATAAACCAAATACGACAACCAGTAATGCCGGCAGGATAAGATTCAGCCATTTCCAGAAACGGCGGGCACCGTCTGACAGTTGATCCAGCGGCCTGGCGGTAACAGTTCTCGAACGAATTTCAACCAGTTCCTGATCTCCGGAGAGATAATCAATACTGTTCAAAATAAAATCCGTATTTTCCGGAATGCCACCGGCCCGGTTGTCATTAAAGAATTCATTGTCTGCGATCAGCAGTATTTGAGCATTCTCGCCCATTGAAAGAAAATTGTCTTTCTGTGTGTAATCCGGATTACCGGCGAAGTAACTCCGAAATGATCCTTCCACCAGACCGGCGATGGTCTTGGATTTCAACGGAAACGACATCATGGCCGGATTGTTCATCTGGGAACTGGGAATATGGGGTGAAATATTATAGCCTTCTACCATATTGTATTGCCCATAAGGTGTCATCTGGGGCACCATTCCCGGCGAGATTGCACCGGTTTTTTCCGATGTCCGCATTAAAGACGTAAACTGCACAGTCGAGTCAGCCGCCGAGACTTCATTCACGAAAAATGCCCGAACCTGTTCGAGATTTTTAACTATCAGGTTTTCGGAATTAAAGCTGTGAATCAGCGGAAATACCGGGTAATTGATGGCACTGGCAAATGAGAAAAACCCGCGGCGCTGCTGAATACTAATCTGACCACACTGTTGATCAATTAGCAGATCGTTACCTATTTTTAATCCATAATTCTTATAAAGATCAAAAATATTCGATTTTATCTCGGAAGCATAGCCTTCCTGCAGG
>CAZAKB010000072.1:5942-15631 GCA_964485475.1 uncultured bacterium | reverse complement strand
ATGCTGGAAGTGATGCGTGATTATGAAAATATCTGCAAACATATTCATTTACCCTTGCAATCAGGATCGACTAAAGTATTATCCATGATGAATCGCTCTTATACACAGGAAAAGTATTTTGATTTTGTGGCAAATATCCAAAAATATTTACCCAACTGTGGGATTACAACTGATATTATTGTTGGCTTTCCCGGTGAAACCACCACTGATTTTGAAGAAACTCTACATGTAATGGATAATGTTATCTTTGATAATGCCTACATGTTTAAGTATTCACCGCGTCCATATACTGCGGCCGCTAAACTGACCGATGACGTTAATGAACAAGAAAAAGCGAAACGCCTGAATCGTATTATTGCGAAACAGAAAAAGCATACTACATTCAGAAATCGTCAAACAATCGGAACTGTTCAATCGATATTAATTGACGGGAGCAGTAAAAAAAATGCTGATGAAAAAATTGGTAGGACTGATTCGAATAAACTGGTAATTTTAAAAGAAGGAAACGCTGACATTGGTGATTTAATTGATATATTAATTACCGGAGCACCCGGTGTCAGTCTGTTTGGTAAAATTCAAAAATTATGAGGTTGGTATGAAATATTTAAAGTTGCTTGTGCTTGTTTTAATCGTTCTGTTATTACTGGTCTTTGTAATTCAGAATGTTGGTCAGAAAATTACCTTAAAATTTTTCAGTAGTAACTATGCATTCAGTACTGAAATGATCGTTGTTTTGTTAATATCATTGGTTTGTGGATTTTTGATTGGCTACCTGATTGCCGGTTTTCAAATTCTGGAACAAAAGAAGATAGTGCGCGTCATAAACAGTGAGTATAAAAAGTTAAAAAAAGAGATTGATCTGTTGCGCAATAAGGACCTTGAGGATGTTGAAATTAAAGAATAATCAAATAAAGGATTATAAATGACAACACTTGAAATCATTCTGGCGTTTGTTTTTGTTATAATCTTAATAATGGTTTTAGGGATCATTATTGGGCGGAGGAAATCGGAGACAAAACCAAAAACGTCACTTTACGCCCAGGCTCTGAATCATATTCTGCAGAGCGAGTATGATATCGCTATTAAGGAATTGAAATCAATTATTGAGAAAGATACGAGCCACATTGATGCGTATATTAAATTGGGAAATATTCTCCGAAAAACCGGAAAATTAAAACCAGCCGTGAAAGTGCATCAAACATTGTTGTATCGTCAGGATATTAACAAACTCCAGAAGCTGGAAATAATGCGAAATCTGGTGTTAGATTATGTTGAACTTAATGAAAAGGGAATTGCTCTGTCTGTTGCGCTGAACATACTGGATGAGGAAAAGAAAAACATATGGGCCTTGGAAAAGATTTGGCATTTATACCGGGATTTGAAAAAATGGAATAAGGCCTCTGAATACATGGAGAGAGTACTTCAGATTCGGAAAGAAAACAATAAAAGGGCCATGGCAATTTATAAAGCGCAGGAAGGCCTTGAAAAGTTTGAAAACAAAGCGTTTCACGATGCCCGACTAATTTTCCGGAAAGCGATACGAATCGATTCCCGCTGTGAGGCGAGTTACTATTACATTGCCGAGTCATATTTAAAAGAAAAACGGGATGCCGATGCCGTGGAATGGTGGGAAAAATTTGCTGATGTTGCTCCCAAAAAAGCGTGGCTGATTTTTCCTCAACTTCAAAAAGTTCTCTTCAATTATGGTAATTTTGGGAATATTGAAGATTTTTATCTGAAAATATTGAAAACTGAACCAGATGATGTTCGCACAATCACCGCGTTAGCCAGTTTTTATGAACGTAAAGGGGACTTGTCCAGAGCGTCGGATCTGATCAGTGATCTGATTGAGACCAATCCAAGCTCAGTGATAGCGAAAATTGCCTATTGTAAGTTGTTAATTGCTCTCAAACGTGACCGGGAGGCCGGTGACGTTTTGACGGATATCGTAAATCGGTTTGATTCTATTAATGAAGTCCGCTGCTCCAATTGCGGACATATTGCCAATGAAGCGCTTTGGATTTGTCCTGTTTGCGGAACCGAGGATTCATTTTTAGAATGATAATGAAACGACTTATTCTATCAGCACTATTCCTTTTTCCGGTTCTTATATTTGCACAGGATCTCGATCAATATTTTGAATATATTGAACAGGATGATAGTGATCAGGTTAGATCAGCGATCCCGAATTTGATGAGAAAATATCCCAATAATCCGGATGTTCTGTACCTATCAGCGTTGGTTGAATCTGATGGTGACAAGGCTCTTTTAATTTTTAAAGACGTCATGAGTCAGTACCCGAATAGTGACCGCGCGGATGATGCATTGACGAAAATTATTGAATACCTTTACACCAAGGGGCTTTATAATCGAACGGTAGATTATTCAAAACAGTTAATTGCGAAATATCCAAATAGTGAAAAAATCGGTAACTGTGTCACCATGCTGCTGGGCAGTTTCAATGTTATGAATAAAAAAGATTCGGTGGATTACTACTATTCATACTATCTGAAACGATATCCGGATATGAAACTGCCGTTTAAAAACTATCAATCCGTATCGGCTTATGTCACGGATGACAAACCGGCAGAAATTGTTACCCAGGCTCCGGAGCCAAAAGTGGTCGAACGAACGAGTTCCGAACCAAAATGGGCCTTGCAGGTTGGTGCCTTTGGAAATTCGCAGAACGCGCTGGCACTGAAAAATCGTCTTCAATCTTATGGTTATGAGCCTTATATTCAGAAAATTAAAGGCAGTAATACCGATCTGCTATCTGTTCGGGTCGGTAACTATAAATCACAGGAAGAAGCCAAAACTGCCGGTGATCGGTTGAAAGCGCTGCATAAAATTGATTATATTGTGATTAAGAGGAATTCATGGGAATGAATGCAACCCCGGTGGGTGCCACGGTCTTCAAAATCGCTGTTCCCGACACAATCGGGAAGCTGGGTTCGACTCCCAGGCGTTCCCGCTAATTTGCAGTGCAATAGTTTATTGCTCTGTAATATATTGAAAATGTGATGGTCCAGGGGTGCTGTTCCGATATATCTGGACGGCTGAGAAAATACCCTATGAACCTGATCTGGATAATGCCAGCGAAGGGAGAAAAAATGACATTAAAAACAGTACAAAAAATTATCAAAATTGCACTATTCTGGGTAATTTTGGTCTTATCAGCATTCGGTGAAACATCTGTAATAACCGGAAAAGTCATTTCTGCAGACTCCGGTCTGCCAATTGAGTTTGCGAATATTATGTTGGAATCCGGCGCCGGTACCTACAGTAGTGAGACCGGTAAATTTGTTATTGAAAATGTGGATATTCCTGTAAAAATAACGATTTCCCACATTGCCTATGAGGACACATCGTTTATTGTTGCAACAGCACGCCTGGGAACTATTTATTTAAAGTCGGAAGTGATTCATGGTCAAGATGTATTTGTCACGGCTACTAGGGCGGTCGAAGGCGTCACTCCGGTAGCATTTTCAAATGTTACCATCGACGAAATTAAAACCCGTTACACAGTAGAGGATGTACCCATGATTCTGGCGATGGAACCGGGTGTGTATTCATATAGCGAAAGTGGTAACGGAACCGGGTATTCATACGTTCAGATTCGAGGTTTTGATCAGAGCCGGATAGCAGTAATGATGGATAATGTACCCTTAAATGATAACGAAAGCTATCAAGTCTACTGGGTTGATCATGCCGATATTTTAGCCGATGCGGAAGTTGTACAGATTCAGCGGGGAGTGGGGAACAGCCTGTATGGAACGTCAGCCTTCGGTGGATCTATCAATATTCAAACCGCGATTGCTATGGAAAAACCAGAAGCATCATTTTTAGTCGGAGTCGGTTCGTATCATACTGACAAGATTGTATTTAAACTCAACAGTGGTCAATTATTTGGAGACAAGCTTAGTGCTCAGTCCCGATATTCACAAATTAAAACCAAAGGTTATCGTGGGTATCACGACAGCTATCAGGGTTCATTTTCGCTGGGAATTGAATATCGGGGAAGAAGAGTGATGAATCAATTCCGTGCTTTGATAGGCTTTGAAAATACCTATCTGGCATGGGATGGAATATCAGCTGATAAAATTAATGATCGAAATCTGCGGCGTCAGGGCTCGAAACAGTACGTTGATAATTTTCTACAACAGATATATTCATTGAATAGCTACTGGACAATCTCCGAAAAAATGCGTCTGACCAATACGGCTTATTATGTCCATGGTGCAGGTTTTTACAGGTCCAATAAATCCGCTGGATATTCTCTTGAAGATGAAAGTGGCAGAAGTGATAGGATAGATTATTATAATTTTCTAAAATCCTATAATCTGGACAAGTTTTACCACGATTATCCCTGGCTTGATAAAGAATTTCTTGGGCTTTCGTTTACCCGAAAGAAATGGATCGTGAATGACTATTTCGGAACAATTCCAACATTGACCTGGCTTTGGAAAAAGGCCCGTCTTGATCTTGGTACCGAATTTCGGGTTTATCAAGGTGATCATTTTGGCCAGATTAACCAGTTTAGCAATCCATTTCTTGATGATATAATCGGCAACGACTGGTACAGATATTACCAGTATACCGGAACGAAATTTCTGGCAACCGGTTTCGTTCATCTGATGTTGGAACCGGTAGAACGGGTAAAACTGACGGCCGATTTTCAGCAGCAGAACATTTATTGGAAACTCGATCAGGATACGATCGGTTATGCACCGGGATATCAACTGGATGCCCGCTGGCATTTTCTGAACCCACGATTTGGAATGATTGTCAACCTGACCGAGGCCTGGTCAGTATTTCTGAACTATAGTGAAGCCCAGCGGGAACCGGCAGACAATCAGATTATCGAGGCCGATGATGTCTGGAGTGAACCGAAAAAAGCAGCAGCCGAAGCAATTGACGATGTTGAATTAGGTTCATCGATCAATCAGAGCAACTGGAATGCTTCCGTTAATCTCTATCGAATCCGGTATTTTAATGAACAATTAAAGAACATTGACATAGAGCAGGAAGGTGAGTACGATTATTTTCAGGCCGGGAAAACACTGCATCAGGGACTGGAAATCGAGTTTGGCTATCATGCTTCAAATTTCTGGTCATTGAATCTGAATAGCAGCATCGGCCAACACATTTTCAGTACTGGCGACTTAAAAGGAAATACCATTCCCAATGTGCCTTGCATTCTCTTCAATGGAAGTCTGACATTCAAGCCGACAAAGTATTTCTCGGTATTCCTGACGTCCCGTTATGTCGGCAGGCAGTATATTGATGATGAAAATTTGGGCACAAATTCCGAGTACTTACTGTTTGACGGTGGTTTTCGGATTAGTTTTCAATATTTTGAGTTGAGTGCGAAAGTGAATAACATCTTCGATACACTGTATTCAACCTATGGTTATGGATATGAATGGGGCGGCTACTGGGCCTATTATTGGCCTGGCGCAACCCGGAATGTGTTTGTATCCATATCGGTGAAACTATAAAACAATCATTACCCTTGATTAGAAGTCGGTTTCAATCAATTGATAATTCCGACTCCCTAAACCGATCTGTTCACCATATTCAAGCTGGATACTGGCGTCTATCGCAGGGAACGCAATCTGTGAGAGTGATTTTCCAGACAGTATTTTTGTCAGATCGTGTACCGCTTGATCGACGGCGACGGCGTCGGTCCCGGCCAGAACACCAATATCATCAATTAACGAAATTGGTTTATGGGCCAGACAATCACAATCCTTTGTCATGTTTATCATGAAGGTTAAATAGCCCATTTTACCCTTTTTTTGCTTTACAATGCCCAGAGCATGCTCGGCGATTTGTTTCTGCAACAGTTCGGATGAACTGTCCCATTTGAATTTCACGGCGTTAAAACGGCAGACAGCCAGACATTCACCACACCCGATACAAATATCATCATCAATGACGGCAAAATCTTCACTCACCGTAATTGCGTCCACGGGGCACCACTTCGCGCAGACGCCACAAGCAGTGCATTTGCTTTCGCTGATAACCGGTTTGGACACCGAATGCTGAGTGAGTTTGCCTTTGCGGCTGGACATTCCCATGCCAAGGTTTTTAATAGTCGCGCCCAGTCCGATAGCCAGATGACCGGTGGCGTGAGAGATCACGATTGCTGAATGTGCCGAGACAAGTTCTGTTGCCAGTGAAATTGATTTATTCAAGGGCGCATTGACCTCGATTTCCGTTTCATTGCGTCCCAGGATACCATCGGCAATAATGATTGGCGCGCCGAGTTTCTTGGATGTAAATCCATGTTCAGCAGCGACTTCAATATGATCGATAGCATTATCCCGGCGGCTTTTATAAAGCACATTTGTATCGGTGATAAAGGGTTTGGCGCCGCAACTTTTGATCATGCGGACGATTGGTTCGACATAATAATGGGGCAGATAGCTGGTGTTGCCGGGCTCGCCAAAATGGACTTTGATAGCGGTGATGTCATTCTTCTCAATGATTTTATCAAAGCCGGCAGTTTTAAATAGTTTTTTTAGACGGTTTTTTGTCTGGTCAATGGGATCAGACCGTTGAAATCGCATTAAATAAACAGATGTGCTCATGGGAATCCTTCACTGATACATGGCAAATATAAGCGAATTCAGTTAAAATACAATACAACAGCCCTGTCATTTCAAACCCTGAGAAACAATCCCGGGCATTGACAGTAAAACAGTTTTGCTTTCTAACAAAGGAATTGTTATTTTTACACGACAATAAGGAAAGAAAAATGAAACAACCTATTAAAATATATACTTTGCTGATTGTGCTTCTGATTTTTAGTCAGCTGGCCTTTTCTCAAAAAAAATACGGTATTGACGATCCTGATGCCCGATATGGCGGAATAGCTCTTGTACAGACCAATAACGGAGGCGGAGTTGGCGGTTTTTACGAATGGTCCCTGAACTCAGCCAATCATTTGACATCCAATCTCAATTTTATCGTTGTTCGTGGTGATAATGATTACCCGATTTATAATCCATATTCCTATTACGGCAATACAAATTATTATTATGAACGTTATGATAAAACTCGATTGAATTTCCTGTCGCTCCAACTAGGTTACAAACGGGTTTTGTTTACCGATAAACTGGCGAACAACTTCCGGCCATTTTTATACTGTAATGCCGGTCCGGTTATTGCTATTGATCCGGCTAATGTTTCAGACTGGTCTGACCGGATGAAAAATATTGACTATTACTATAGCGGAACAGCCAATCTTGGAATCGGGATCGATTTTGTAACGATGCCAAAATCTCTTATTTCTCTCTTCGTTGGATATGAATATCTCAGTTTCCCTAATAAAATTGATATTCCAAACGAATTACCACCGGGAGAGTTACTGGATTCTTACTATACTGGCAAACAGGATTTCAGTGGGCTGGTTATTAAGATTAGCATCGGAAAAAAGTTTTAATGCATCACTATTATTTTTACGTTTCAACGGAAAACATAAGTAATAATACAGCAACATTGACGGGTGACGATTTCCGGCATTGTGTACAGGTTCTCAGAAAAAAAGCCGGAGATGAGGTATCTGTCATCGATGGCAATGGGAATATTGTTCATACAATAATTCAAGAAGTAACGCGAACCAGTTGTAATTGCCGTATATTGACAAAAGAAACACAGCCAAAAGCCCTGAAAACCGATATCGTTCTGGGATTTGGTATCGTAAAGACAAAAGCGTTAGAACTTCTAATCAGGGACGCAACCGCTTTAGGCGTCACCGATATGGTACCATTGCAGACAATACATTCGATCAAGCAGAGTATCAATGTTGAAAGAGCGCAAAAAATTGCGGTTGAGTCAATTAAACAGAGTGGGAATTACTATCTTCCGAAAATCAAAAAACCGCAATCTTTGTCCAAATGGTTGGGTGGGCTTACAGCGGATACTGTCAAAATAGTCTGTGCTCAGGAAAGCCATAGAAAAATATCAGAATTGTTGTCAGGGAAAAATCCAATTAAATCAATCGCTGTTTTGGTCGGACCGGAGGGTGGTTTGCATGATGATGAGGCGGCATTGGCAACCGATTCCGGTTTTATACCAGTAAATTTGAATCCATATCGTCTGCGCACGGAGCTGGCAGCTATTGCGGCGATTTCAAGTATCTGTTCATTCATTAACTGAGGAAGGAGAGCAGATGAGTAACGATTGTGTTTTCTGTAAAATTGCAAACGGTGAGTTTGGAACGGAATTTATCTACAAAGATGAAGAACTATTGGCGTTTCGCGATATAAATCCTCAGGCGCCGGTGCATGTCCTGATAATTCCCAGAAAACATATAACGCGAATAAACCGACTGGATGATTCGGATCAGCTCCTGGCTGGGAAAATGATTCTGACGGCCAATAAAATTGCACGGGATGAACGGATTTCCGAAAGTGGTTATCGATTGATATTAAACTGTGGTCCCGATGGCGGGCAGGAGGTTGAGCATATTCATCTGCATCTGCTGGGTGGTCGTCAGATGAACTGGCCTCCAGGGTAATGCATTTTACAGTAAACTGATACCGTTTAACCGGATATTTTTCCGTTAGGCAAGAAACGCATGCCATTTTCCAATGAATTGAATAAATTAATCATACATCTGATGTGGTGTAATTAGAAAACTGAACTATGTATATTTCCAAACTTTCACTTTACGGCTTTAAATCTTTCTCGAAGAAATCTGAAGTTCACTTCGGAAAGGGAATTACGACTATCGTCGGGCCAAATGGTTGCGGTAAAACGAATATTGTGGATGCAATTCGTTGGGTAATAGGTGAGCAGAAGTCCAGTATCCTACGCGCTGACCGCAACACGGATATGATCTTTAACGGCACCGCAACCCGTCGGCCTCTTAACCTGGCCGAAGTTTCCCTGACGATTCATAATGTCAGTGGTAGGATATCACTGCCTTACTCTGACATTATTATCACTCGCCGGGTCTACCGGAATGGCGAAAGTGAATATTTTATCAATAACAACCTCTGCCGGTTGAAAGATATTACGGACCTCTTTATTGATACCGGAATGGGTGCTAACGCCTATTCAATCATTGAATTGAAAATGATCGAGGATATCCTGAGTGAAAATCCTGAAGAGCGCAAACGACTTTTCGAAGAGGCTGCCGGCGTCAATAAATACCGGGTTCAGCGGAAAGCTGCAATACGAAAGTTAGAAGCGACAAAGGACGATCTGACCCGTTTAAACGACATTATCAATGAGATCGACGCTAAGGTCAAAAACCTTCATCGCCAGCTTAAGCGATATGAAAAACACCAGGAAACGACGGCGAGTTTGATTGAATCCGAAGTCCAACTGGCAACACGGAAAATTATCGATATTCGGAAATCGCTGGACCCGATCGAAGGCCATATCGCCGAAGACCGCAAAGAACTGGAAAAAATCATCAAGGACTTAAACAGTAAAGAGGAAATCTGGAATACTAATCAGAAAGAATTTGAAGAACAGGAAAGTATTCTTGATGAAAAGAATCAACAGCTATCGGAAATCCGCGAAGAACGGAATAAATATGCCACCGAAGAAATGGTGCTAAAAGAACAGATTCGCAATTTAAATCATACAATCGTCCGACTTCAGAATGATATACTGCAATACGAAAAAACAATTACGTTTACAAAAGAGAAGGAAGTTGAACTAAAGCAACAACA
>CAZAKB010000072.1:0-5842 GCA_964485475.1 uncultured bacterium | reverse complement strand
CTCAGAAGGAAAAGGAGAAGAAGATATCCGAATCACTGAATTTAATTCGTGATAAAACCAGCTCGCTGAATATTGATCTGCAATTAAAACGAGACAATCTGGAAGAATTGGAAACCCGGTATATGCAATTTTATGATTCCGAGCGCGATCTTCAGAAGGAGCGACGGGATGTTGAGTCTCAGTTGGATCGGCTAAACAACCAGATTCAGTTCTATAACGGGATCATTCAGTCCAAAGAAGGGTTTAGCCCTGGCTTACAATATGTTCTTGAAAATCTTTCTGATTTTCCCGGAATCAAAGGAGCGTTGTCTGATCTGCTATCTGTTGATTCAAAATATTATACAGCGGTTGAGGCCGTTCTCAAGGATATTTCACGCTTACTGGTTGCTGATAACCGAACGACAGCGCTGCAAACTCTTTCGAGATTAGCCGAACTGGATAAAGGCCGGGTGTCGATTATTCCGTTGGATCATGAGTATCTTCATCAAAGTGCCAGGCCCGTTAAAAACCTGGTTCCCTTGACAAACTATGTCAAATGTGATAAATCTCTGGTCAATCTGAAAGAATTTCTCTTTCAGCAGATTTTCTGTTGTGAAGATGGTGAATTTGATCAATTGATAAATGACCCGGATTGCCGCAATATATCACTTGTTTCTGATAAAGGGCGGTTTAGGGATGCAAATGGAATATTTACAGGTGGGTCACGGGCGGCTGAATCCAATGTTCTGGTGGGTCGGACTGAAAAGCTCTACCAATTGGAATCCGAAGCCGATAGCATTACAGAAAAACTTAAAGCGGTTCAGGCGCAGTTGGAATCCGTTCAGAATGATTTGACTGTTGTTCAATCCCAGAAACAGAAACTCTCACAATCAATCAAGAACACAGAGCAGGAAACACTCAAATTACAGAGTCAGTTGCATCAGAGTGAATCACAACTGACCGAATCAAAAAGTATTCAAAAAACCCTGGATGACAATCGGATTTCGTTGAAAGTACTTATTGAGAATTTTAAGGAACGGATTTCAAAGGAAGATCCGGGGAAATCAAATCTGGATATTGAAATTTTTAGTATCGAGAAAAAAATCAGTAAAATCCGGGAACAGGCTGCCGAAATAAAAAAAGAGATGGACCAGGTCGTTACTGACCGGCAAAATCAGCGTATTGAATTGATTAATCTTGAAAATAAATACCGGAATATCGGTGATAATCTGGAAATCAGCCGGCGTACGATCCAGCGGACTCTTGAAAATATTGAAAATGCACGCCTTGAATTAAACAATAACGAAAAGACAGCTAGTGACATTCAATTGAAGATTGGTGAAAATCAGAAACAGTTGAGTGAATTTCAAAAAAGCGTTGCTGACACTGAAAGAAGTATTGAAAAATTCCGTCAATCATTCCAGGCAATCCGTAACAATATTCAACAGCTGAATGAACAGATGTTTAAACTGAGACGTGAAAAGGAAAAATTATCCGAGTCAGTTAGCCAACTGGAACTGGACAGGACAGGTTATCAGGCAGCGATAAATGAGATAAAATCCGTATTGTTGGAAAAATACAATCGCAGTATTTCAGACAGCATACCCGATGATTTACCTGACAGGGAAGAACTGATCCGGAAGGTGGACCGCTTCAAGCGCAATCTTGAATTGATTGGTATGGTCAATATGACCGTCAAAGATGAATACGAAGAAGAGAACTCACGGTTAACCTTTTTGACTGAGCAGCGGGATGATTTGATCAAATCTGAAAAAGGGTTGAATGATGTCATTACTCAAATCGATAATATTGCCCGCGAACAATTTCGTGAAATATTTGAAAAGATTCGTCAAAATTTCAATTCCACTTTTTCAATATTTTTTAACGGTGGTGAAGCCGATATAAAAATGACTGGAGACAGTGATCCGCTGGAAGCTCAGATTGAGATTTGGGCATGCCCCAGCGGTAAAAAAATGCGGTCACTGAAAATGCTTTCAGCCGGTGAAAAAGCCCTGACGGCAATAGCTCTATTGTTTGGCATTTATCAGGTTAAGCCCAGTCCCTTTTGCATACTCGACGAAGTCGACGCACCGCTGGATGATGCAAATACGAGACGTTTTACAAATGTAATTAAAACCTTTTCTGAGAAAACCCAGTTCATCGTTGTTACCCATAACAAATCAACGATGAGTATCGCTGATTCATTGTATGGAGTGACAATGGCGGAGAGTGGTGTTTCCCAGATTGTATCCGTAAAATTGGAGTAGATATGAAAGCAAAAATATTTTTATTAATGGTGATATTAATAGCGATACCATCTATGGCAGTGGATTTTGATTTGGATTATGCCATTTTCAGAGGTGATGAAGTCAGCGATGTAGTTGAAGTGTATATGATGATACCACGAATTCTGTTTGAATTTGTTGAAAATGATGGCACCTACAGCTCAAGTGTCTATGTTCGTGTAGCATTTGCCTATGACGATACGGTACGACAAATGAAGGAATGGAGTTTTACTGACCGGGTTGATGATCCAAGTCAAATTACCGACACACAAAAAATACCGGAAATTGTGACGATCAACGTGCCAAAAGGTACATACCGGATTATTGCTATTGTCATGGATTTGAATTCAAAAAAAACCTACCGGAAAGAGACTGATATTCATGTAAGGAACTTTTTATCTAATAAACTGGAATTAAGTGATATTCAATTAAGTTCTCAGATTTCACGAACAGAAACTCAGAATAAATTCAGCAAATATTTCAATTATGATATCATCCCCAATGCCAGTAATGTATACGGTGATCAAAATCCAATGATATATGCATTTTGTGAAGTATATAACCTGAAAACAGGCCAGGGACAGAGCGAGTCCTATCAGGTTCTGTATACCATTACCGATATCAATGATAAAATCATTCAGCAAAATGATTGGCTTAAAAAGAAAAAACCGGGGACTTCAGCGGTAGAGATAAAGGGAATGAATATTGCCGAATTGAACTCTGGATTGTACAATTTTAAAATTACAATAAAAGAAGAAAATGCTGGAGACGAAACGGTTGCCTTTAAGAGGTTTTATATCGCTAAAAATGATCAAAATAAAATGATGGACAATGTGATGCAGGAAATCAACCTGTCTGCTCTATCTGAAAGGGACTTAATTGAATTGTTTAATCCCCTTAAATATTATGCCACCGATAAGGAACGCAAGATGTTCCGTAAATCGAATGTAGATGGAAAACGTAATATTATTAACAATTTCTGGAAAACCCGTGACCCTGATCCGAAAACACCCCTTAACGAAGCCGAATTTGAATACCAACAGCGGATGAATTACGTGAATGAACAATTTTCTTCACCACAACGTGAAGGTTGGAAAACTGATATGGGAAGGGTATTTTTAATCTATGGTCGACCTTCGGAAATTGAACGGTTTCCCAGTTCTCTTGAATCCAAACCCTATCAAATCTGGTACTACTATGATTATGAGGGCGGAGTCATTTTTGTCTTCGTTGATAGATCAGGATTCGGTATGATGGAACTTGTTCACTCAACCGCCAGGAATGAACTTCAGGATGAAACATGGGAACGTTGGATCCAGCCGATGGGTGATTCCGATAACGATTATTATTAAACGATTTGATTTGTTAAGATATATATGTTTTCTTGTGATAATATAATCCTGTCAAGAAATCGGTGAATAGCAGCACTGTCTCAGTCGATAGAAAAAGTATGCTGATGACGTTCACTCGTGAACTTTATCATGGGCTTGTATCGTTACTGTTTCCAACAATCTGTACTGTCTGCGATCAACGAATTGATGAACCGAATAGAGTCGTTTGCCATAACTGCTGGAGTAATCTGAAAGTACTTTCGACTGATATTGTTAAAACGAAACAAATCCCTGAAAAACTCGATACAATTTTACCTGTATTTGAATTTGATGATACGATACAAAAGATTATCCACGGATTAAAATACAGCGGATATAAATCTTCCGGAGTACATTTTGGACGGTTGATGGCTGCTCAGTTGCCACAAGACTTTTTGTTGAAAGATTCTGTACTAATGCCGGTTCCGCTGCACCCAATAAAAAAGCGGGAGCGTGGCTACAATCAATCCCTGTATATTGCCAGAGGGATTGCAGAAATATCGGGTAACATCATAAGAGATAATGTATTAAAACGGGTGAAAAATACGGCTACCCAAACGCATCTTGATGCTCATGAACGCCATGCAAATATGCAGGATGCGTTTGTTGTAAACCGTAGCTGTGATTTAAGTGGAATTGATTCAGTTGTTCTTATAGATGATGTGTTTACAACCGGTGCCACAATGAATGCTGCAGCAGCTGTGTTGAAATCTTGTGGAGTTGCTTCAATTCGTGGTTTAACTGTCGCTGCTCCGATATAAACACTTTGATATTTTACTTGTTTAAAATACCTGGAAAAGGTAATATTTCCAGTTATCTGAAAATTAATTATAAGGTGAAATATGGCACGACT
Source organism: uncultured bacterium (assembly GCA_964485475.1). Lineage (GTDB taxonomy): Bacteria > Fidelibacterota > UBA2242 > UBA2242 > UBA2242 > B118-G9. The sequence goes on along the minus strand of CAZAKB010000072.1, from coordinate 1,355 downwards.
TACAATTGATGATTTAGCCGTAAAAGGGAAAAAAGTACTCGTCCGGGTTGACTTTAATGTTCCCCAGGATGGAAACCAGAATATTACGTCGGATTTCAGAATCAAAGCGGCTCTGCCGACAATTAAAAAACTGCTGAAGAGTGGTGGAAAAGTTATCCTGATGTCGCATCTTGGAAGACCCAAAGGAAAAAAAGATCCCAAATTCAGTCTTAAGCCGGTTGCAGATCGATTGGGTGAACTGATCCCGAATAAAGTATATTTTGCACCGGACTGTATTGGATCTGAAGTGACCGAGATGGCCAATAATCTAAAAGAAGGAGAAGTATTACTTCTCGAGAATCTTCGGTTTTATGAAGATGAAACAAAAAATGGCGAGGAATTTTCTGCCAAACTCGCAGCTCTGGGCGATATCTATGTAAATGATGCGTTTGGAACAAGCCATAGGGCGCATGCATCCATGGCTGGTGTTGCCAAATACTTTGAACAACGGGCAGCTGGGTATCTTCTCGAAAAAGAATTACACTATCTGCAAGACTGCCTTGATGAACCAGAAAAACCCTATACAGCGATTTTGGGTGGAGCCAAGGTGACCGGAAAAATTGAAATTATCGAGAGACTTTTCGGAAAAGTCGATAATATTCTTATTGGCGGTGGTATGGCCTTTACTTTTCTGAAAGCTCAGGGAATGGAAATCGGGAAATCATTGCTGGAAGAAGATAAAATTGATTTAGCCCGTGAAATCCTTAAAAAAGCTGAAGAAATTGGATGTAAAATTTATTTGCCGACGGATGTTGTTGTTGTGTCTGAACTGATCGAGGGAGCAGAAATGGACGTGGTTGCCGTAGATCAGATTCCGGTGGACAAACTTGGTGTTGATATTGGACCCGAAAGCAACGTACTCTTCAATAAAGTTCTTAATGGAAGCAAAACGGTCCTTTGGAACGGTCCTATGGGCGTCTTTGAAATTCCGCAGTTTTCGACAGGCACAGAGTCTATTGCACGGACCTTGGCTGAAATCACGGAAAAAGGAGCTGTGACAGTTGTGGGTGGTGGCGATTCGGCTTCAGCGATTAAGAAGTTTAAATTAACGGACAAAATGACCCATGTATCCACCGGTGGCGGAGCGTCACTTGAATTACTGAGTGGATTGGAATTGGTACCGGTAAACCTGATATCAACAAAGTAGGTGCTTATGAAACGCTATATTGCAGCAGCAAACTGGAAGATGAACAAGAATGTTCAGGAATCCATCGACTTTACAAACAATCTGACTAAATTTGTATTGAATCTCAAGCGGACCGACGTTATATTATGCCCGCCTTTTACGTCGCTCTTTAACATTGGCGAACTATTGA
>CAZAKB010000071.1:11254-15643 GCA_964485475.1 uncultured bacterium | reverse complement strand
TTCGGAAATTAAATTAGACTGCTGTATTCTTGCCATACTTTTGGTAAATTAAGTAGGTATTTGAATGTGCGGACACTTTAAAACGTTAAAAACGGGAATTATGTTATGACGATTGAAGAAAATTTAAATCTTGAATCTGAACTGGAGCAATTTAAAAACGAAAAAGAAAAAATCCGTAATCTCGTCGGACAAATCGGTGGAAAAGGTTCTGAAAACCAAGACTTGATCGTTAATATGGCTTTTTTGGCAATCATCATTGGCTTGTTTATATTCGATATATTACGGCATCTGTTCCATATCAATTTACCATTGCCTCCTCTTTTCTCTATTGAAGTAGGCGTTTTACTAGTGTCAATTAAAATTATCTGGATGATCTATAAACAGACCAAAGTGGAACACTTTCAGTTCTGGATTCTCAACTCTATTGAATTTCGCCTCAATAATCTGTCAAAGCAGATGAACGAGCTTGATCAGAAACTGGATAAAAAATAGTTACAAAAATCGGAGAAAATATGATAAGCCAAAAATTTCCGTCATTGACAATCATTCAGCATCCCCTGATTCAGACAAAACTCACCACCCTGCGGGATGTAAAAACCGATAATTACCTTTTCAGATCCCTTTTAAATCAGATCGCTTCTCTGATGGTTTACGAAGTGTTCCGAAATACAGAAACCGTAGAAGTCGAAGTCTCGACTCCCCTGGAAATGACTGCCGGTCATAAATTGGCAAAGGAAATAACCCTCGTCCCAATCCTGCGGGCCGGACTGGGAATGGTCAGCGGTATTCAACAACTAATTCCCAGGGCGCGAGTTGGTCATATTGGATTGTACCGGGATAAAAATACGCTTGAACCAGTTGAATATTATACAAAATTTCCGCCCAATATCGCCCAAACCAAAGTTATTCTTATTGATCCAATGCTGGCTACCGGCGGCAGCGCCTCGGCAGCGTTGTCATTCATCAAAAAAAGAGGTGTTAAAGATATTAGTTTTGTGTGTCTGGTAGCCGCTCCGGAAGGTGTAGAGCGAATCGTAGCCGATCATCCCGAAGTTCCGATTTTTACATCGGCGCTTGACCGTGAATTAAATGATCATGCCTATATTCTGCCCGGCCTTGGTGATGCTGGCGACAGGATTTACGGAACCGAATAAATCAAATTAATGAGGTTAACATGGACGATCAAAAAACCTATATCTGCCCCAAATGTGGCAATCCTCAGTACGAAGCTTCAGAAATTCGCACGACCGGCAGTTTCCTGGCAAAAATATTTGATGTTCAGAATGTCAAATTTACGGCCGTCACCTGCACTCGTTGTCGCTTTACTGAACTGTATAAGGCCGATAGCAATACACTGGGAAATATCCTGGACTTTTTCACCAATTGATTGGAAATAAAATGAAACAACATCTATCAGTTGCGATATTATTAGTCGGCGTCGGTCTGTTTTCTTTTTCCTGTGAGCAAAAATCACTGCTTCCCGACGGAAACTGGATCAAAGTCGCCGATAATCTGAATTTCCCGGAAGGCCCAAGCTGGGATGGTCAGTCGGCACTGTATGTTTCCAATTGTTATAGCGACTGGATAACGAAAATTCACGATGGAATTGCCGATACTTTCCTGGTCCAATCCGAAAATATTCCCGAATTCAACCGGACCAACGGTCTTCTGTTTCACAATAATATTCTCTATGCCTGTGATTTCGGAAATAAGGCTATCCTGAAAATCGATGCAAATAAAAACGTAACCATTCTCAGTACCGGCACATCCGAACGTCCCTTACAGCGCCCTAATGATCTGGCTATGGGACCAGACGGTTATCTCTACGTGACAGATCCTTTACATTATGACAAAAATAATCCCGACGGTGCCGTATATAAAATCGATCCTAAAACCGGTGAAACTTGCATAGCAATTAAAAATCTCGCTTTTCCCAACGGTATCGCGTTCTCACCGGATGAACAGTCGTTGTTTGTTTGCGAATCGGCGTTCAATCGTGTTTTAAAGTATCCGTTTTATAATGGCGAAATTGGACCGGATCGAAGTGTATTTATCGAATTGTCTGGCGGTGATCCTGACGGGATCGCCTTTGATAAAAGGGGCAATCTCTACATTGCTCATTTTGGCGGCGGGGCTGTTTACATAGTCCATCCCTCCGGCAAAACCGCCTGTTATCTGAAAACTCCGGGAAAGAAGCCGACAAACCTGGAATTTGGCGGTAAAAACCTGAAGACACTGTATCTGACTGAAGTTGAAACCAATGCCGTCTACAAACTGAAAACGAAGATAAAAGGATTACCGCTTTTTAAATAAATTACACTATGTCAAACCAAGGACAAACTATGATCAAAACTGTTCCGGAAATGCTTTTCAATACTGTCAAGCAGCATCCCCAAAACATTGCGCTGAAAATTAAAAAAGGTGAGTCTTATCAAACCTTTACTTATCTTGAATTGGGAGAACAGGTTAAAATACTGGCCAGCGGCCTCGCTAAACTTGGTTTGAATACCGGCGATAAAGTCGCTATCCTGTCCAACAACCGCCCGGAATGGCCCATTAGTGACTTTGCCATTTTCTGTTTGAGAGGTATAACAGTTCCGATATATCAGACTCTCCCGCCCAATCAGATCGAATACATCCTGAAGGACTCCGAAACACGGGCTATTTTCGTTGAAAACCAGGAACAGTTCGACAAAATCCAAGAAATCGATACCACCCTCCCAAACCTGGAATTTATCATTAGTTTTGACGTGATCGAATCTGATATTCGCAAGGTAACCTGTTACAATGAGTTGCTGAGTCTTGGAAAAGATTATCGGACAGATCATCCCGATTTCATTCAGAAAAACATCGATACAATCGATCCTGAAGATATTTGCAGTTTTGTTTACACGTCTGGTACGACCGGCGCCCCTAAAGGGGTCATGCTGCACCATCGCGGATTTGTCCACGACATTATCCATTCCGAAACTCAGCTGAACCTGCAATCCACGGATACGTTTTTATCATTTCTACCACTCAGTCACCTCTATGAACGGTTGGCGGGTCACTGGTGTCCCATGTATGTCGGCGCAACAATTCATTATGCTCAAAGTATTGCTACAGTGATTGACGATCTGAAAGACGCCCGCCCGAATGTCATTGTCAGCGTGCCCCGGATTTTTGAAAAAATCGCTGCTAAAGTCCAGGACCAGGTTGAGCAAAGTTCCAAAACCAAACAGGCTATTTTTAACTGGGCCCAGAAAACCGGAAAGCAATATCATGCTGATAAAATTGATGACAAACTGGGCCTGTGGACGAAAAGCCGCTATCGAATTGCCGAGCGGCTGGTTTTTCGGAAAATCAAAGAAATAATGGGCGGAAATATGCGCTACCCCATTGCCGGCGGCGCTCCGTTATCCATTGAAACACTGAAGTTTTTCGAAGCTCTCGATATGCAAATTATTGAGGGTTACGGAATGACCGAGGCTCACCTGATCATTACCCTGACTCCCTTTGGGAAGTCCCACTACGGTTCCTGTGGCCAGCCAATTGAGGGAGTTGAGGTAAAAATTGCCGATGATGGAGAAGTTCTGGTTAAAGGTCCTACGCTCATGGCCGGCTATTTCAAGCGCCCGGATTTAAGCAGGGAAGCCATTGATGAGGACGGTTGGCTTCACACCGGTGATATTGGCCATCTGGATAATGAAAATTACCTCTATCTCACGGATCGGAAGAAGAACATTCTTGTTACTTCCGGTGGAAAAAATGTTCCGGCCGCCCCAATCGAGAATATTTTGAAAAAAAGTAAATACATCGAAGATGTCTGTCTGGTCGGAAATTTCCGAAAATTTATCAGTGCACTGATCGTTCCGAATTATGAAGCCCTGCATTTATGGGCCACGTTTCGGGAATTAAAAGCCAAGACCGACGCGGAACTTATCGCCCTGCCCGAGGTCATTGAATTGTATGAAAATACTATTGAAAAGCTGCAGAGTAATCTGGCACGCTTTGAAAAAGTAAAGAAATTCATATTAATGCCAAACAGTTTGACGGTCGAAAACGGTGAGCTGACTCCAAGCCTGAAAATCAAGCGAACGGTTATTGAGCAAAAATTCAGGAACGAAATCGAGGCACTGTATATTGACGCTGAACCCAACAAAACAGAAAATTAACAAGAAGGATATTTTATGCCTGATTATGAAAAAATAACGACTCTCCAAAATGAAATCCAGGCCGCTGCTCTGGAATCAGAATTAAAAACACGCAACATCCCACATTTCATCCGCTCGTATCACGATACGGTGTATGATGGAATCTATCAGCAAACCAAGGGTTGGGGAATTGTGGAAGCGCCAATTGAGTTCAAAGATAATATTCTGGAAATCCTGAACGATCTGGATAAATAAC
>CAZAKB010000071.1:0-11154 GCA_964485475.1 uncultured bacterium | reverse complement strand
CAGATAATTATTCATATTTTAGCGTTTTGGCTGGATTGAGAAAAGCAGCCCGAATCGAATGATATGCGACCGTTATAAACGCAAACAGCAATGCAATCAAACCGGTAACAAGAAAATCCATGATTCGGATATTAACCCGATAAGCAAAATTCTGCAGCCAGTTCCGCATAGGGAAAATTACCAGCGGTAAGGCAATCAAATTTGCAACCAGTACCCATTTTATAAAATCTATCGATAGCAAGCGTATAATTCCGCTTACAGATGCACCCAGAGTTTTACGAATCCCAATCTCTTTTGTCCGGTTTTCAACTGTAAATAGTGCCAGACCAAAAAGCCCAAGACAGGCAATAAGCATCGCTAGTAAACTGAAATAGCCGAATAGTTGCATCATCCGTTGTTCGTTTTTATACAAATTATTCAATCTTTCATCAAGAAAACTATAATTGAAATTATTGCCAAACTGAAAATCTCGCCAGGTTTGTTCTATTCCCCGGATTGTAGCCGGAATGTTTTCGGAGTTGATTCGGATCGCCATCGTTCTGCCCCAGTTGACAATATAGGTAATCATCGGTTTGATCGGCACATGCAGTGATTCATAATGAATATCCCGCATCACACCAATCACAGTTCCTTCACGACCTTTTCCCCAAATCCGGGCATCAATCGCTTCAGCGGGATCAGTCCATCCAAAACGTTTCACTGCTGTTTCGTTCAGCAAAAATGCTTCAGTCTGATCAGTGGCATATTCTTCCGAAAACGCCCGACCAGCAATAATGTCGATTCCATAGGTTTTAAAGAAATCAAAACCAACCCTGTTATGGGGCATTTGAAATGGATTATTCAAACGCTGACCGTCGACTTCTATTGAATACCCGGGGCAATCGCCCAATTGGCCGGATGGTGATCGATGCGTTACAGTCACCGATTGAACCGCCGGATTTTTTAACAACTCTTTTTTAAATTCATCGTATTGGGTACGGATATCCTGGGATAAGGTAACCAATATGATATTTTCCCGGTCAAAACCGAGATGAGCATTCTGGATGAACTGTAACTGCCGGAAAATAATGCTTACACAGATCATCAGTGCGATGGAAATTGTAAATTGTAAAATAACCAATGCCTTCCGTAGCGCCACCCCTTTTTTACCGCGTGTAATTTCACCACGTAATATTCGTGACGGCCGGAACGATGCCAGGTAAAAAGCCGGATAAGCTCCCGCAATAATACCAACAAGACAAAACATCGCAATTATAATGAGCATATAATGCGGATTTAATAAAATATTCAGATGCAAATTGCGTCCAACAAAGCTATTAAAGACAGGCGTCACCAGATAAACCAGCAGGATTGCGATGACAGTGGCAATCAAAGAAATGAACAGAGATTCACTTAACAGCTGACTGATCAGAGCATTTTTTTGCGCACCGGTGACTTTCCGAATTCCAATCTCTTTAGCCCTTTTCATCGCCCGGGCTGTGGATAGGTTTATGAAGTTAATGGATGCGATAAGTAAAATAAAAATGCCTAACAGAATAAATAAACGGACATAACGGATATCGCTGTTTGGTTCAACTTCCCCCATCAGTTTTCCATTTAAATGGATATCAGTTACTTTCATTAGGGACAACCCGGAAAACTCACCCGGTTTGATTATTTTTCCTTCGGAGTCCTTCCAATCACCAAGATGACGATTCAGAAAGTCAGGAATTTTTTGTGACATTTCCTCCACACTTGCGCTTTTGATAAGTTTCAGATAAACAAGGGTAACATTATCACTGAAATTCCGTGAACCATGGAAATAATCGTTTTCACCCTCTCCCTGAAGACCTTTAAGTGTGAGATAGGATGCCAGAAAGTCATAATGAATGTGAGAATTATCAGGAACATCTCGAATGACACCAGTAACTTTCAAATTGTACTGACCATCCAGCAAAATGGATTTACCGATTGCGGTTTCCGATCCAAAATATTTCTGTTGCATGGATTCGGTCAGGACTACTGTGTTCGGATGAACCAGTGCAGATTGGGAATTTCCCTCCACAAAGGGAATTGTGAAAATATCAAATATCTCATTCTCAGCAAAATAAAAACGCTGTTCCGAAAAGGATTTTTCATCGACAGAAACAGTTGAACCACCAGTTCCAAAGAGCCGGGCGATAGACTCGATTTCCGGAAAGTCATTTTTCAACAACGGCACAAACGACGGCGCGCAGGAAGCGTATCCCCAGGTCTTGGCGCCGTTCTTATCTTTCCCAACCCGGCTGACTCGGTAGATACGGTCCTGGTATTCATGGTACTTGTCAAAGCTCAGATCATCCACAACAAATAACATAATCAGTATAGAAAACATCAACCCAATCGCCAACCCGGAAATATTGATAATGGAAAAAACCGGATTCCGGCGAATATTCCGAATGGCGATTTTTAGGTAGCTGCTAAACATTCTTTTCTTCACTGTCAACCCAGCCGTCAAGCAAATGAATCGTCCGCTGACCGTAACTGGCATTTTTTTCGGAGTGAGTCACCTGTATAATGGTTGTGCCCTCTTTATTCAGTTTTGTAAACAGTTCCATGATCTCCTCGCCCTGCGCGGAATTCAGATTTCCTGTCGGCTCATCAGCCAAAATCAGATTTGGTTCAATGATCAGGGCTCGGGCCACACCTACCAACTGTTGCTGTCCGCCGGACAACTGATTGGGAAAAAGATCCTTTTTGGCAACAATGCTAAATTTATCGAGCATTTCGGCGACTTTACCCTTACGCTCATCCTTTTTAATCTTTTTATATAGTAATGGTGTTTCGAGATTTTCAAGAACCGTGAGATCGTCGATTAAGTGATACTGCTGAAACACGAACCCGATATTTTTATGATGCAATTCGGCCCGTCGGCGTTCCGGCAATTTCTGGGTCTCCTGATCAAGAAAATGATACTCTCCTTCTGAGGCAGAATCCAGCATTCCTAAAATGTATAATAACGTGGATTTGCCAGCCCCGGAAGGTCCCATGATTGTTACGAATTCACCTTTTTCAATATCCAAGTTGATATTCCGAAGTACATAGGTACGACCGGCACCAGTTTCATAAAATTTGGTAATATCCTGCAGTTTAATCATCACCTACTCCTTTGTTAATTCCTATAATGATAGGACGATATTCGTTTAAAAAAGTTGTCGCTGGTATTACTTTCGGGATTTAGATCCTGTCTCAAAACCCCAGAATTTTTCCTTAAAATCCGAAAGCAGTTCCCGGGCCTGTTTCAGCTGGTAATCTGGCACAAACAATCGCATGGGTGTATTCCCTCGACGGGACATGATCCGGTATTCACCTTCATGATGAAGTGGAATCCCTTCTGATTCCAGCAACGATTTTACAAAAACCACATCACCCTCATTAAATGTAGAAAGCAGCTCGATAAAATTGAAATCAGGTTCTGTTTCCGGTCCGCCTTGTTCTGCGGAATTAATTGGATCAAGGTTTTCCACTAAATCAATAATGCAATCGGCACATCTAGTAAAACCCTCACGATATTCCGCTTTGCATTTTGGACAAAACATGTCAACTCCTATATCATCATCCGTAATTTTAGTTTACAGAATGAATATAGCAGTTTGGCCAATATACCGAAAGTATTTATATCCGGGAAAATGTCAGATATGTTGCACAATTTTCCGAAAGTGAAACCCGTAAATCGCCATGGTAATGGCTATCGGGAATTTCCGTGGATACTGGATCAGAGTATGAAAGAATAGGCGCCAGTAATAGCGTCGCCCTTTTTCAAAGACACCCAGTTTCCAGATTGACTTAAACAATGCCCCAATATCATTGAGATGTAATTTTTCTTTACCCTTTACCGGCAATTTGTACTCCTGCAGGAATGTCTTTACCCGCTCATAATAATTCGGCTGGGCATAAATAAACCGCAACAGTGAAACATAACCGTTCATCAGTAGTTTGTAATTCATTTTCGGTACAAAATTAATGGAAGCTTCAACATTATTACCGTTGAAAATATCAACGATTCGATTTTCCTTTTTAAGACGTTCGTAAAGGCGTGTACCGGTCGGTGCATTCAGCAGTCCCACCATGGCCGTGACAACCCCGCTATTCTGAATTAAATTGATCTGGGCTTCGAAGATATCCTGAGAATCATTATCAAAACCGATAATAAAACCACCTGAAACACGCAGCCCTTTCTGATGCAGCCTTTTCACCGAATTGACAATATCCCGGTTAATATTTTGATATTTACCGCATTCCGCGAGGCTGTCTTTGTTCGGAGTTTCGATGCCAATGAAAATGTGGCTGAAGCCGACATCTACCATCAGGTCAATGAGTGCCTCGTCATCGCATATATCCAGTGATGTTTCCGTGGTAAAGGAAAATGGGTAGTTCCGTTTTTCCGCCCATTCCCCCATAGCGGGCAGAATATCAGCTTTCAGTTTTTTACGGTTCCCGATAAAATTATCGTCTACAATAAACACACCACCCCGCCAGCCGATCTCATAAATGGAATCCAGTTCCGCCAGAAACTGCTCACGACTCTTTGTGCGTGGATTCCGACCGTTCAGGGTCGTAATATTGCAGAATTCGCAGTTAAAAGGACAACCACGGGAGTACTGAATATTCATGGAAACATATTTTGGCCGGTTCAGCAAATCCCAACGCGGAATCGGGGTCAGGGAAATATCCGGAAATTTAGCGGTTTGATATATCTTTTTTGCACAGCCCTTTTCAAGATCGGCCAGAAAAAGCGGCAAAGTAATTTCGGCTTCATTCAGTACAAAATGGTCAACTCCCAATATCTGCTCGTATTCCATGGTGGCCAGCGGCCCCCCGGCAACGACCTTGATATTCAGTTCATTGCAGCGCCGGACAATTTTTTGAAAAGATTGCAAATGAATATTCATCCCACTTAAAAAAACCATATCCGCCCACTCCAGATCCCGGGTTTTCAGGGATTCAATATTCATATCAATCAGACGTAAGTCCCAATCTGCGGGCAGGAGTCCGGCGATAGTGATTAACCCTAATGGTATTTCGGTACTTTTTCTTGAAATAAATTTTATGGCATGTTTAAAACCCCAAAACGTGTCTGGAGATTGGGGATATATAAGCAACACTTTCATTGGTTTCTCCTGATTTTATCGTAGATTTTAAAGCAGTAAATATATTTGATTATTTGGCATCTTTACCTATTATTAGTATATGGAATCGCAGAATCAGGTACTGTAAAACAATTGTAAAAACAATGGATTGATAAAAACAAATGCCGAAAAAGTACTCCAGCGCAAAACACATTATCATCTTTGTAATGGTTCAGGCGGCCTGGCTGGCCGTTCTGGGACTGTGGATCGCCCGATACGTGACGAACCATATGGTTCTGAAGGAAATCGATCAGCGGTATGCAATTCACATCAGCACCGGTGGCAATGTCGCTGTTCTGGTAATCGGTCTGGCACTGATCACGGCTGCAATCACCGGAATGTGGATTCTGTTTCGTTATCTGAATTTTCATTTCCACCAAACCCGTCTGTACGATAATTTCATCTCCAGCATTACACATGAATTAAAAACACCCCTGACATCCATTCAGATTTATCTCGAAACATTGAACTCCTATGAAGATATTTCCAACGAGCATATCCAGTCCTTCGTTGAAAAAATGCACACCGAGACCATACGCCTGAATAAAATGATCAACTCAATTCTGGAAGTAGGCCGACTGGAAACCAGCAATGCCACATACAATTGCCTGATTATGAGCGCTGATGAAACCCTGAAGGCCATCTGGGAAGACTTGCGGGTTCAGTTCAACCTGGAAAAAGGTCAATTTGAAACCAGTGGAAATTCTCGGTCTCAGGTTGTGATAGACCAGACGGCAGTCCGGCTGGTGTTTGAAAATCTGATGGATAATTCTCTCAAGTATTCACCGGACAATCCCAAAATCGACATTCAGTTGTCCGATTCCGATAAACATATTCAGATTCGATACCGGGATTACGGAAATGGCGTTCCCCAGCTGCAATTAAAAAGGATTTTTAAAAAATTCTATCGGATCGCCGATACCCGGAATCCCAGCGTCAAGGGCACCGGATTGGGACTTTATCTGGTGAAAGGTATCGTCAATTTTCACGGCGGCACTATCACTGCATCTATCCCGGATGACAATATCGGACTCCTTTATGTCATTGAATTTCCCCGATATCCGTTTCACCAGAAAAGATATTTGAATAAACTTCTGAAATCCAACTAATAAGGACAAATCTATAATATATGAAAAATCCAGATGCACATATTCTGTTGGTTGAAGATGAAGAAATTTTAGCCGATGGGATTATTTTCAACTTAAAGAAGAACGGCTATACTGTCGACTGGGTCAAAGACGGAAAATTAGCTCTGGAAGCATTTTCCACAACCGGATATGATCTGATTCTGCTCGACATCATGATTCCTTATATCGACGGTTTCAAAGTTGCCCGCCGGATTCGGGAAACATCCCCCACCATGCCGATCCTGATGCTCACCGCCCGGACGGCTGTAAAAGACCGCGTCAAAGGCCTGGAAGTCGGCGCCGATGATTACCTTACCAAGCCCTTTCACCTGGCCGAACTGCTGGCCCGAATCAAGGCCATGCTCCGACGCGGCGAATGGTACCGGACTACGCTACAGCCAAACGATATTTTCCAGTTTGGGAATAATAAGATCAATTTCAGTGATTTTTCATGTCGCGCTGATAAAAAGAATTTCCATCTGACCCAGAAAGAAGCCATGCTGATGAAATACCTGATCGAACACAAAGATCGGATTGTGTCACGGCAAGATTTACTGGAGCATGTCTGGAATATCAGCGCCAACATCGAGACCAGGACCGTAGATATATTCATTGCACGGCTGCGGAAATATTTCGAACCCAACCCCAAACAACCGATCTATCTAAAAAGCATCCGTAGCGCCGGGTATATGTTTTCTGACACTGTAAAGTAACAGCGCCAACGATAGAATCTAATTGACTCTCAAATCCACAATTTATTCATTGTGTTACAAACCGGAATGAATAAGGTGCTTTCAAATGTCTCCCGTAATAATCCTTCAAATCCGTACTGAGTTCAACCACGTATTGTGTTTTATTTTGTAAATCAGATATAACATTCAAGTAAAAATAATTATATCCATCACTGTAATAAGTCCATATTTCATAGACCGCTTCCGGAAAAACTGTTAACGCATCCGCAATAGTACTTTCATCAACGATATTATTAAACCTGACCATGATGTCCGGTAAAACACTAATAAAATATTGATCATTCCGCGGAGACGTGGAAGTGATTGCAATTGGATCGGTCACAAATGTAAAGATTGAATCCCGTCCAAGTGTAGTGCCACCGGATTCCGCAATATCACCACTTATCAATACCGTATAAGTTGTATCTGTCATCCATGATATTGCCGGGGATATTCTGAGATACATACTACTGTTTGTTCCACGACTTGATGAATTATCGCTATTCAGATATGTTGCCGTCGGTGGATTAATGGTTATTTTATCAAAATTATCTGCGGAAATTTGACTATTGAATGCTATTCTTAATTCTGAATTTGATTCACCATTCCAGGCAATACTGGTAATTTTAAATTCTTCAATTGTGAATGAACTGGAATATGAAAATTCAAGGTTTTTACCATACGCTGTCGCCGCAGTTGTATCAATAGTGTATGTATATTCGATCCCCGGTTTAAAGTCGCCATGAATAGAGTATAAGTAGCGACTGGAACCCGATGAATAGGAAGGGGATGACAAAGATATATTATCCAGACTAGGAGTAATACTAAACGCTTCCTTCACTGTTTCGGGCATCATATATTCAGTGAAAAATAAGCGAATATAGGCATTAGAGGCACCAACATCCCGGGCTCCATTATAGGGAGATACATCAATAAGCGGATTGGGAAAAAGAGATAATTCAACAATACCGACATCATAGCCTTCACTGTCAGACACCCTGATATTGGATACCTCAACCGAACCGTACTGGTCCGCTTTAACTACAAGCCGATAGGTCCCAGGTGATACTTTTTCAAATTCAAAGAAACCATTGGCGTCAGTCGTCGTCTGATCGATCAAATTTCCCTGGTACAGCTCTACAGTAGCTGTCTCATTCACTGGAACGACAATTCCCGTAATCCGACCGGGTTCCTTATTGATGATCACATTGATTTCCGGTTGACAGGAAATCAAGAATAAAACAGCGATGAGAATTGAACACTTTTTCATTGGACGTTCCTCCACATTTATTTATGTTTCTTTTCCAGACAAATATTTTGCACAACTATCATTGCGAAACTATTGCTGATGATCAAACATTCATTTAAACCAACGATTTACAGGTCAATAGAATGTAATTCACCGGATAAAAATATTCAAGGATTTAATCCATTGTGTTTTTGTCTGTTGTAATGTCGATACAGGCAGTGACCTTGCACTCCCCCAAAATTTAAGATGGATTTTGTCCTATTATGGCTTGTGTGGCTGACAATTGATTTATATATTTTATACATTATGGCACTTTATTACCAAAATGGTAACATTTATCCTGAAGGTGATTTATTAAATTCACTAAACCCAATCGATAACACCATCAAAATAAACATTTTTAATGCGAGATATGTATAAAGATATTTCAAGAAATATAACCACATATTTAAGATGAAAATATTAGTAATTGGCGGAACGGGATTAGTTGGAAGTTATTTGCTTCCGCGATTAGTTGAGCAACATGATGAGGTTTTTGCTCTGACCCGAAGCGAAAATAAAATCATACGAATTGAAAAATTGGGCGCTTGCGGTATTTTAGGCAATATCAGAAACGTTCAAGCATTTAAAAATGATTTGCCTGATAATCTTGACTTAATCGTCTTACTGGCTATGCCCGGTGTGAAACCTGGGCACAGAATGACCAGAAAGCGTAAAGCAGAATTACGTGAGGAAACCAATGATTTTTTCCGCAATTCAATGGATTTGGCAATTCAATATAATATTCCGATCATTTTGCCCGGCGGAACAAGTTATAGAACCGACCAAGCTGAAATAGCTGACGAAACCTGGCCAATCTTGCGAACAGGCCTTACGGAAATTGGAATTGACACCGATGAGATAGTAAATCAAGCCATCAAGACCAATCATCCTAAAGTTGTTCAACTGATTTATGGGAAAATTTATGGCAATGGCGGGCTATTCCGGTTTATATACAATATGATGGAAAAAGGTCGTAGTAAAATCATTGGAAATGGCGATAATTACATTCCCAATATTCACGCCGCTGATGCGGCATCAGCAATCCTGAAAACTATCGAAAAAATGCCGATTGGTGAAAAATTCATTATAGCCGACGATACGGCTGTCACCCAAAAGGACTTCACACTTCATATGGCCGAACTGATGGGTAAAAAACGACCTGGGCATATCCCGG
Organism: uncultured bacterium; assembly: GCA_964485475.1. Taxonomy (GTDB): domain Bacteria; phylum Fidelibacterota; class UBA2242; order UBA2242; family UBA2242; genus B118-G9. Next base: position 1,684 of record CAZAKB010000071.1, on the reverse strand, counting down.
CATTTATTATCAGGCTGGTATTAGGGAAAGATTTTTATGAAATAATTCGAATGAATTGTAAAGTATCCAATGCAAAAGCCAAAAAACTGCTGGACTGGATCCCTCAATACCCGTCGTATAAAGAGGGACTTCCTGATGTAATTGAAGAAATAAAGGAAAAGAAGAATGGCATCGCCTGACATCACAAGCGGCCAGGAGCCGCATTAATGCAAATGAAATTAATTTGTATCATTAATCGTAAATGGAGTAGCATTACAGCATCCAAAGCAGATAAAGATAATTTTCACATCGAGTTAAAATTATTAGTATCTATTCAATATATCTTTAAATTAAACAATATTTTTGGGTTATATCATTCGAACTATTAATAAACTAAATAAGTGATCAAGAAAATGTTTGGATTTGATAATCTTGACCGGGTATGTTTTAAAAGTATCAATTGGTGCACTTAGTACTTGAAACCAGGATTTTTATCAGATAAGGAAAAAGAAAGTATGAAATTAACAACCAAACAAAAAACCGTCGGATTTTTTGTCGTACTGCTTCTCGCTATTTTAATTGTGCTGGTGATCGTGATCGTTATTCAGAAAGCCGTTGTGGGGCAAAAGGTCCGGACGGAACTGGACAGGCTGGGCCAGGAGAATATCGGCCAGATCGCCGTCGATGTATATAATTTGTGCAAAATTTCAAATGACCTGCTGCAACAAAAGGTCAATGGCGATCTGAATGTTGCCCGGTATGTGCTGGACCGTTACGGCAGTGTTGCTCTCATGAAAGAAATGGTGACCTGGACGGCTATCAACCAATATACGAAGGAAGCGCAGGACGTCCGGCTGCCCAAAATGTCTTTCGGCGGGAAATGGTTGGGACAAAACAGGGACCTGGCCGTTCCGACCCCGATTGTTGACTATGTCAAGCGACTGGTGGGCGGAACCTGTACGATTTTTCAGCGTATGAATGCCGACGGAGATATGCTGCGCATCGCCACCAACGTCGAGGCAATCGATTCGACCCGGGCGGTCGGGACTTATATTCCGGCGGTCAACCCGGACCGGGAACCCAACCCGGTGATATCGTCCATCATGAAAGGTGAAACCTATCGCGGCCGCGCCTATGTCGTGAACGACTGGTATCTCACCGCCTATGAACCCATTCTGGACAAAAGCGGTACTATTATCGGGGTACTCTATGTCGGAGTGCGACAGGAATCGGTCGAGAGTCTGCGCCAGGGTATAATGGATATAACGGTGGGTACCGATGGGTACGTGTTTGTACTGGGAGGCACAGGCGATCAAAAAGGCCGCTACCTCATTTCCGAGAATGGTTCCCGGGACGGTGAGGATATCTGGGAAGCCCGGGATGCCAACGGCCGCTACTTTATCATGTCCATCATCAATAAAGCATTGATGTTAAAAGACAACGCGGTGGATTACGAAAGATATCCATGGATAAATTCCGGTGAGACCGAAGCCCGAATGAAGATCTCGGCAATCACCTATTTCGCGCCCTGGGACTGGGTGATCGGAGCCGGTGTATACGAGGACTATTATTATCAAGCTCAGTTCAGAACCGACGCGGCTTTGCAGCGAATGCAGAAATGGTTGTTGATAAGCGCTTTGATTGTCTTTATCACCAGCGCAGTTATTATGTATGGGATGATCAATAAAATCTCAAAACCCGTCGA
>CAZAKB010000070.1:0-15707 GCA_964485475.1 uncultured bacterium | reverse complement strand
AATCGTAAGGAACAAGCAAAGAGTAAGTTGTGAATATGATAGATATTTTATTTACTATTAAATTGATTTTTTTTCTTGTTTGTTTTAAAAATATCTGATATTTTGTAATAAATGTTACAGTAATCTATATAATTGTAAGGCATGTTACACCTATGGATCAAGTGAAACAAAATCGACTCTTAGAACTGTTTCTGGATTTGGTTAAAATCGATGCTCTTTCAAAGTATGAATCTCCGGTCAAGATGTATATAAACTCTTTTCTAAGTAATCTCAATTTATCCGCGATTGAAGATTCTGCTGGTGAAATTTCGGATGGAAATTCAGGCAATTTACAGGTGCCAATTGGCAATGGCGGCGACTTTGTTATCCTTGCCCATATGGACACCGCCCGTAGTACAAAAAACCTAAAACCAATCGTTACATCCGACCGGATTACATCCGATGGTACAACGATTCTCGGAGCAGATAACCGGGCTGGAATTGCTGCAATCCTATATAACCTTGAAAAGGCGATTACCCGAAAAATACCGGTGAAAGACTTTACTGTTGCGTTTACTATTCGTGAAGAACTGGATGTTTATGGGTCACGGTTTCTGACACTTCCATCCCAAATCAAATCAGGATTCGTTTTTGACTCCTCACTCAGACCAGGCCAATTCATTTATAAAACATTCGGTGCAAAGGGCTTCACCATTAAAGTCCGAGGCAAAGCATCTCATGCTGGTATTCATCCGGAAAATGGGGCCAGTGCTATTCAAATCGCATCTGCCGCAGTTTCAAATATCCAATTAGGTCGAATTGATAAAGATACTACTGCCAACATTGGAAAGTTTAATGGCGGAACAGCAATTAATGTCATTCCGGAATTAGCCGAGCTGGAAGGTGAAGTACGCTCATTACATATTTCAGGAATTGATGCCAAAATAAAAGAGATTGAATCTGCATTTATCAATGCGGTAAATGACCTAGATGCATCGATTGAATTTGAATCCCACTGGGATTTTAAGCCGTATGAAGTACCCCAAGAATCTGAGACATACCAACGTATCCAGAAAGCATTAACCCATGTCGGTTTAGCCCCGGAACCGATTGTTTCAGCCGGCGGCAGTGACGCCAATTCATTAAATGAAAAAGGCATAGCAACCGTCAATATTGGAATTGGCGCGCAAAATCCGCATGCCAACGATGAATTTATTCTAATTGAAGATCTGATAAACAGTGCAAAAATTCTCTGGAATCTGATTAAAAAGTAACTGATATGAAAATAAATCAATCCACTTTTCTCTATCTTCTAATTGCCTACTTACTTCTATTGTCCGGGTGTTCAGATGTTCCGAAAAATACCGGGTATTTATTCATTATCGGAGGTGGTAATCGACCGGATTATTTAATGGAAAAGATGATAAGTCTGACCGATAAAAAAGACCCCAAAGTCATTATTATTCCCAATGCCAGCAACAGGCCGATAACCACCGCTGAATATCAAATGAACCAGTTCAAAGAATTGGGAATTAAAGTATGCAATTTTGTATATGCAAGTGATTCTTTAGCCGATAAGGATTCAATCATTCAACACATTTCCGATGCGGACATCATCTTCTTTTCTGGTGGTGATCAGCGCCGCTTAACCCGTGACCTAAATGGCAGCCGTCTGCTGGCAGCAATTCATAAACGGTATTCAGATGGAGCGGTCATTGCCGGAACCAGCGCCGGTGCAGCAGTGATGAGCGAAATAATGATTACCGGAGATGAACTAATCAGCCAGGATTCGACACGAGCATTTTGTACGATCCAGAATGGCAATATTGCAACTACTCCCGGGTTCCGATTTATTAATAAGGCAATCATTGATCAACATTTTATCACTCGGAAACGCCAGAATCGTTTGGTATCAATAGTACTCGAACATCCGGATCTTCTCGGAATCGGTATTGATGAATCAACAGCAATTATTGTAAATCCGGACGAAACATTTGATGTCATCGGCGATAATGCAGTAATTGTATATGACGCAAGGGCTGCAAATAAGATCAGTATTAATAGTGCAAATCAATTTTCTGCCGCAGATATTAAAATGCATATCCTGACTTCAGGGCAGCGCTTTAATATCGTGAAACGGAGAGTTGAAAAGTGAAACTGGCAAAACTGAAAGCACCGAACACTTATCTATTAATTTTTTCAATAATTGTAATAACAGCAATTTTAACCTATGTGATTCCAAGTGGCATTTATAATCGTGCCGAACTGGATGGTCGTGAAATTGTTATCGCTGGTTCGTATCATAAGGTTGATTCAAATCCACAAGGTATCTGGGCGATTTTAAAAGCACCGATTCGCGGATTTACCGATAAAAGTGCCGCATTGATTGTCGGGTTCGTTCTGATCGTCGGTGGTGTTTTTGCAATATTGGAAAAGACTAAAGCCATTGATGCTGCGATTAAGGCAGTTGCCAAGGCTCACAGCCGGTCAAAAACCATTGAAATGCTCTACATTCCTATTTTTATGACAATCTTTTCCATTGGTGGTGGCAGCTTCGGAATGGGCGAAGAAGTTATTCCCTTTATTCTAATTTTTGTTCCACTTACACTAGCTCTTGGTTACGATTCAATCGTTGGAGTCGCAATTCCCTTTGTAGGAGCAGGGGCTGGTTTTGCCGGTGCATTTCTAAATCCATTTACAATTGGTATTGCCCAACAAATTGCCGACCTGCCACTGTTTTCCGGAATAGGTTACCGGTTGATATGCTGGGCAATCTGCACTGCTATTGCGATTGCATTTGTGATGCTTTATGCGTTCAAAATTAAAAAGAACCCAGAGAAAAGTATCACATTTGAAATGGATGAAGAAAAACGTTCGAATCTTCATATCGGCGACATCGAAAATTTCAGCGGGATTTCCAGGCGTCACAAGTTGGCACTCTGGACATTTGCAGCCGGCATGATCGGCATGATTTACGGTGTTTTGAAATTCCAGTGGTATATTGAAGAGATCTGTGCTGTATTTTTCTTGACCGGAATCCTGGTTGGGATTTTCGGACGGTTATCGATAAAGGATTTTACAGACGCTTTTGTATCTGGAGCAAAAGATATGGTAAGTACAGCACTGATTATTGTCCTTGCCCGGGGTATCCTGATCATCGCCGAAGATGGACGAATTATCGATACGATGCTTTTTTCTCTAGCCAATAAAGTCGATCACCTTCATCCAATTGTTTCATCACAAGCTATGTTTGTTATACACTCTATTATCAACTTTTTTGTCCCATCAGGCAGTGCTAAAGCAGCCCTGACAATGCCCATTATGATTCCACTCGCTGATCTGGTCGGCGTTACACGACAAACCGCAGTTCTGGCATTTCAATTCGGTGATGGCTTCAGCAACATGCTTGTACCGACATCAGGAATTACGATGGGTGTTCTGACATTGTCCGGAATTTCATGGGAAAGATGGGCCAAATGGTTGATACCCCTGGAAATCATTTTTCTCCTGGTTGGTTTTTTACTGTTAATACCACCATTTATTATAGGATGGTCATAATGAATATTGAAGAGATAAGAACACACATTCACGAACATTATCCTGGGCTTTCAAGAAACCAGAAAAAGGTTGCAGATTACTTTATTGAAAACTTTGACAAAATTCCATTTAACAGTGTACAGGATTTAGCTAAAGCGACGGGTGCCAGTGTTGCATCAGTTGTACGTTTTACCCAAAGTATTGGTTTTTCCGGATTCAGTGAGATTCGGGATACAGTAGCAAACAGCCTGCAATCACAATTAGAAAACAATAAAAAATTCCCGTTGATACAGAATTCTGAACTTGACAATCTTCTCATTACAGTAGCAAACCAGGATATTAAAAATATTAATGAGACCCTGCAGATTATCAATGCAGCAGATTTTAAAGAAGCGGTTACCATGATCCATAAAGCCCGAAGGGTGTATACTGCCGGCCTGGGTATTTCTTATCTCCTATCCCAAATTCTGGCTTATCAGTTAATGCAGGTTGGGATTGGGGCAACCTGTTATAATCATAATTTTACTACTTTTCTTGAACAAGCTCTGTTAATGATAAAAGACGACCTAATGATTTTATTAAGTTTCCCACCCTATTCTACAGAAACTATTGAACTGGCCAAAGCGGCTCACAATAAAGGTAGTAAAGTAATTGCGATAACGAACAAACCAGCGGCACCAGCTAGCTTTTATGCTGATAAAACTCTTGTTGTGAAAAGTAAAAACCTGTTGTACACAAATTCTATTGCGGCTGTTTCTGTATTGATTAATGCTATTTCAACGGAATGTGCGATACAGAATCGGGAAAAAGCCGAACATATGATTACTAATCTGGAAAAACTTTCGAAGGATATTACGATTCCTGATTAGATCAAAAAATAAATACTGGAGGTATGGATGGGTATTAATTGGATAAAAAAAGTATTTTTTTCAGTATTCATTTTATCGGTTGCCTCTCTTCAAGCGGCCAATTATGGAAAAGTATCCGGGACTGTTGGAGATACTGAAAAAGGTGCTCCATTAATTGGGGCAAATATTATCCTTGAAAATAGTTCCCTTGGTGCTGCCACTGATGAGAATGGCAACTTTGTCATTCTCCAGGTACTGCCCGGCGAATATAATATCCGTTGCGAAATGATCGGGTATAAGCCAATGTTGATAAAAAATGTCGAAGTTTTTGCGGACCGAATAACAAGTGTTCATTTTCAATTGGAAGCATCTGTGCTGGACATGGAAGAAGTGGTGGTTGTTGCGCAGAAAAGGATCATAGAAGCAGATATTGCAGCAACAACACGCAGTGTGAGTTCTGAAGATATCGAATCCCTACCCACATCGACACTTAGTGACGTACTGGTAACACAGGCCGGAGTTGTTAGTCAGGATGGTCTTCATTTTCGTGGTGGCCGGTCTGGAGAGGTTACCTATATGGTTGATGGAATCCCGGTAATAATACCTCAGTTTGCGGACATGTCTTCCTCAGAGATTATCAACCGTGATGCTATTTCTGAAATGCAGATAATTAGTGGCACATACAGCGCGGAGTATGGTAATGCAATGAGTGGAATTATCAACATTACTACCCGGGAGGGTAGTAGTCGGCTAAATGGGAACGTGAATATTAAAACAACATCACTCGTTGGAGAAGACAGTAAAAATTACAGTCGAAACATTATTCGGTTTGGATTAAACGGCCCTCTCTTTTCTAAAAAAACAAATTTTCTTTTTACAACATCATTTGACGACAGAGATAACTATTTGTTAGATACATTGGACAATCCATTCGGGTTTCGCACAGAGAGTAACTTTTTTGCAAAAATCAGTGATCGGCATATCAATAATATTAAGTTAAGTTTATCACTCAGTGTCACCGACGGTGTCCATAAAAATTACTATCACAGCTGGTTATATATTCCTGAAATGATGTGGTGGGAGCCACGATCAAATTCCAGGATTTTCAACCTGTCAATGACACACACACTCAAATCTAATTTATACTATAGTGTCAACGTTCATTATAATAAATATCATTATGACGCCGGGGAATATGATTACAACGATTTAAGTGCCGAGTATTCAAGAGATGAAAATAAGGAGTTTTACACCTTAAATTATGTTTCCGATTACGAGGAACATGATCAAACGACAATCGGGCTGAAAAGTGATGTTCTCTGGCAGGTAAGTTCATCAAATGAAATTAAAGGAGGAATTGACATTAAACGGCATGAGATATATCGATTCTATATCAATCCACCCTACTATGCCAATCACCAGATGGACTACTATAATCGAAATCCTTATGAAGCTGCTGCTTATATTCAGAATAAATTTAATTTTTCAAGCATCATTATCAGCACCGGATTACGGTTTGATTTGTCGGCAGCCAATACCCATTACTGGGAAAATCCCTTTGATCCGGAGATTGGGAATACTGCCAGCTACAAAAAGTCCAAAGTGCACACGCAAATGAGTCCCAGGTTAGCAGCATCATATCCGGTAAGCGATAAAACGGTTTTCCATTTCGGATATGGTCATTATTTCCAACGACCCGGATATGAAATCCTTTATAAGTCTCAGTCTGATACCGATTCACCGCTTAGTTATGATGCCAATAATAATGGCGTTATCGATTACGAAGATAATCTTTTAATTTCTCTTAAAGATGGGAACGGTCGCTATGGAAATGGTGATCTTAAACCCGAAAAAACAATAACCTACGAGTTTGGTTTAAGTCAACAACTATTGGAGGATTATCTTTTAAACGTATCCGTTTACAGCAAGAAAATCACCAATCTGTTGGGAACCCGCACTTATTTTGCTGGGGATAACCCGGACTGGTGGGAAACCTTTACACTGCATATTAATGAAGATTTTGCCTACAATAACGGTGTCGAGATTCAATTTCAAAAAATGTACGGACGAATATTTACAGGTGAAATTGCATACACCTATGCTGTTGCTGAAGGAAGTAGTTCGGGGCCATTAGAACGGGTTGGAATCGAGGAAGCAAATCGCCAGACATTGAAATTCTTTCCGCTGAATTTTGATCAGCGGCATACACTGAATGCAACCGGCACTATTCGGTTTTTCGGGTTAAAAACAACACTTCTTTATTACTACGGAAGCGGATTACCGTATACAAAAGGAATTCGCAGTGTTACAGAACCCTACGAAATCAATAACAAGCGCTTGCCCGAAAACTGGACAATGGACATGAAAATGGATTATCAGATTCATTTGATGAAGAACATCAGCATTGATCCCTACCTAGAAGTTAAAAATCTTACTAATCGGAAGAATGTAGTCAATGTTGATTCTTTTACCGGTAAACCTGATGAAAGTATTGGGTTAACGAAAGAGTATGCGTCTAATCCTTTGAATTGGGGAGCGCCGAGAATTATTTTTGTTGGAATAAATATCAAATTCTAAAACAAGGGAAATTTCATATGAATAAGAACAAAGTAATGATTTTTGCAATCCTGGTTCTGGTATCCTTTGTTTTAATTAATCCGGTCTCCGCCGGCTTAGAGGACAGGGCATTTGGAACACATAACGTTGGAAAAGTTGGTTATTTTACAACAAATATTGGCCAGTTTTATCCTTACGGCGGTCAGTTTGAAAAAACCCTGGAATATCCAATCAATTCCAGTCATATCTGCATGTATCGTCAATGTCTGATGATTGGCAATCCAGTGAATGTGATCAGTGCTGCAGACGGCCGGTATGAAGAATTCGATGCGATTGGTGGATTCGATGCGGGAAATGCTGAAATTGCAATGAGTGATAATTTGGAAACCTGGCCTGAAACCGGTTGGCCGATCAAAGATGATGATGGTAATCCAATCATTATATCACAGCAGGACAGTTATTGTGCGTACAGCGATTCTACAAATTGGCGATACGCAAACAACGGAGAATCGGATAAACTGATGAACATTCGTGTTTACCAGACTATTTATTCCTGGGGGTTGCCGACAGCTGATAAATTTGTTATTCTTAAATTCGAAATTGAGAATAGTGGATCATCGGTTCTTGACAGCATGTACTTCAATTACTACTCTGATCTGGATATTGGTGGTCAGGGTAATGAGTACAACGAGTGGGCTGATGATTGCATCAATTTTGACAAATCCAGGGAGACTGTTTATTTTTATGATTCCGATGCTTATAGTAATGAGTGGGATGAAAATGATCCTTTTGTATCGGGAGTTACCTTTTTAAAGACACCCAATGATTTGGGAATTACCGATTGGCACTGGATTGATGTTACTATTGATGAAGTCGCGGTAAACAGTGCTTACTGGGATTCGCTCAGTTGGTACCTCATGAAAAGTGATACCACTTATTTCCACAACCATTCACTATTAAATGTCGATGATTTCTTTCATCTTGGCGATAATCCAATTAACGGTAACCATTATGACGATCCTGCTACAACACAGATTAAGGATGCCTCTGGGAACATAATCGGAGGCGCGATGGTTGCTTATATCTGCAATGGCCCGTTCTCTATCCAACCTGGTGAAAGAGCTGAGATATGGGTTGGTTGTACAGTCGGCGATAATGAGGCCGATCTACTCGAGGTTACGGATAATTTAATTTCTCATTATGCTGATGGTTTCAACCGGCTGGTCCCGCCACCGTCACCTGAATTGCATGTAAATATCGAAGATAAACAGGTAGACTTATCCTGGAGTAACGAAATTGACATTACTTACCTGAATGAATCCATTGATCCACCAGCAAATGATCTTACAGGATACATATTATATCGCACAACCGACCCTACTCTGCGGAGTTGGACAGTGCTTGATACCATTCCAATGATTTATAAAAATGATCTGGCAATCGTTGTGGATAAATACAGTTTTCTGGATCAAAATGTCGATAATGGTTTTAATTATTACTACAATTTAACCACATATAAAATTGTCGACGGAGATATCATTGAGTCACTAAAGCTGGCTGATATCAACAATATTTTAAACCAACCTAGCGCCCAGCAGGCCAAACCACAGACGCTTGCTGCACAATCCAAAGCGGATATGGATAAAATCAAAGTTGTTCCAAATCCTTATATAATCTCTGCACAATGGGATGAGTCCAGGTTGGGAAATACTGTTTTTGGAGAGCCAATTCGCAATATCGCATTTACCAATCTTCCCTCACCCTGTACGATCCGGATTTTTACCATTGATGGAGATCTGATTCAAACGATTGAGCATTCTGGTGATTATGGACGTGAAGAATGGAACCTTTTAACTTCAGAACGACGACCGATTGTATCTGGGATGTATTTCTTTCATGTTGAATCGAAAATTGGTGATAAAGTTGGCCGATTTGCGGTAGTCAGGTAGAGGAGTTTACAATGAAGCGCAATATATACATTTTATTTTTTTCAATCCTGTGTTTAATTCGATTGATTCATGCCGACGGGAATTTAGGTCAATCCGGGTTGAATTTTCTGCAGATTCCTGTAGAACCCCGGGGATCTGCCGTTGGCGGTGCAGCGGTATCGGTTTCGGATGGTGCCGCAGCAATATACTGGAATCCCGCCGGAATGCTGATTGATTCAAAATTTGATTTCAATTTTTCCCAAACAAACTGGTTTTTTGATACAAAATTATCTTATATAGGCGCTGTCTATCAAATGGGTTCAAATAATGCTTTTGGTGTGTCTTTTACTTCATTTTATATGGACGATATGGAAATTACAACAGTATTTGAGCCGGATGGAACCAACCAATTTTACAGTTCTGGCGATATGGCCGGCGGACTATCCTACGCTCGGCGAATGACAGATCGATTTTCATTTGGGATCACCGCGAAGTATGCTTATGAATACATCTGGAATGAATCTACTGGACAGTTAGCTATCGATATCGGCTCGGTCTATAAAACCGATTTTCTTAATCTGCGATTGGGAATGGTTATCCGTAACATCGGTGCGAAAATTGATTCTTTAAACGGTGAGGATGTGAATGATCGGATTAATGAAGAGCTTGCCCGTAATCAGGAAGATAATCCCCGCATAGAACGTTTAACGCCCGGTATTCGCTTACCACAAGTATTTCAAATGGGTATTGCTTTTGAACCGATAGCCCATTTGACTACTCTTATCGATATCGTTGTGCCTGCGGATAATGAAGAGAGCTTGATCATTGGTGGGGAGTATAGTTTTTCAGATTTGGCCTCAATAAGAGCAGCTTATATTATTAATAATGATGTTACACGATTCTCACTTGGTGGAGGAATAAATATAAATATTTCAGGTTTTAGTAGTTCAGTATCCTATGCGTTTACAGGCAATCGGTATTTAACTAATGTTCATCAATTTGGAATAAATTTTCGATTGTAATTAAAGTGAGATGAAAAATTAACCAATTAAGGAGGGTTCTCATGAAAAAACTCACAATTCTGCTACTGGCACTGGCACTGTTTTCATTACCATTCATGTCCTGCGATGGAGATAATGATAATGATGAAGTGAAAGAACCAGTTTATACGGTATTTAATAGTGTAAATAGCGATCTGCCGTACAATGCCGTATACTGCATCGATTTCGACAATAATGGCAACATCTGGTTTGGAGGCCAGAAAGATGCGGGCACCGGTGTTGCGAATGTTTCAATGTTATCCAGTGATTTGAGTAACTGGACAATCTACACTGCTGATCAGGTTGGAATCGGAAATATGGAAGACCGTGCTTTCTACATTGCTGTTGATGACCAAAATACCAAATGGTTTTGTACACATTATGGTGTTGGTTATTTGAAAGCTGATGGAACTTCCGGGGAAGTCGACACCTGTTTTGATGACTATGCGAGGACGGTCCAGACCGATTCGGACGGCAATATCTACATCAGTGACAGAACACCTGCTGGTATTTGGGTTTCTACTGATCACGGTACCAGCTGGAATCTATGGACAGCAGCAGATATCAATCTAGCGACTGGTCGTCCTGAAATCTATGACATGAAAGAAGATTCACAGGGAAGATTGTGGATTTGTACTTGGTACGGAGTAGTGTACCGAAGCGGTACCACCTGGTCTGAAGTATCGGAACTTTCCAACGTGTACACATTTGCTCTGACGATTGATCCCGATGACAATGCCTGGGTCCCCGATGGTGATACTTATGATTTGTACCAGATTACCGGGTCAACCGTTGCCGCTACTTATGACTCGACAACTATTGAGCCATTGAAGTATGCCATGAATGACTTGGAAGCTGATGAATACGGAAATATCTGGTGTGCTATGTCAGGCGGTGGCCTGCTGAAGATATTACCGGATATGACGTTCGAGCAGTTCACTGTTGAATCCACTGCCGGTGCCCTTCCTGAAGATGTCCTCATCGAACTTGAGATTTATGATGATGTCATTTGGATTGCAACTGAGACAGAAGGCGTTGTAATGATTGAAAACATGATCCAACCGTAACTGATTTTTGGAACATTGAACAGACCTTCCGGTATCCCATGTCGGGAGGTCTGTTTATTTTTGCATTCAATAGGGAATAATAATGACGAAAAGCAAAACTCAAAAAAAACGTGAACCTAATATCACAATTGCTTTAATCCCAATTTTAACAATGGCCTTGTTGCTGATAGTCGGTTATGGTGTTTATAAAATTAAACCGCAGGTTCTGCTGGTTTGTGCCGCGATAATTACCGGATGTGTTGCTCTCTACCTGGGATTGTCGTGGAAAGAAATGCAGGATGGCATTGTTGAAAGCATCCATAAAGCTTTGCCTGCAATATTAATTATGATCTGTGTTGGGATTTTGATTGGGTCATGGATGTGTTCCGGGACAATCCCGCTGATTATTTATTATGGTTTGAAGTTGATATCTCCCAAATTCTTTCTTGTAACTGCATGTATTGTTTGCTCGGTGTCTTCTATTGCCACCGGAACTTCATGGGGAACAATCGGGACTCTTGGCGTCGCATTTATCGGGATCGCTATGGCCCAGGGTATTCCATTGGGGGCAGCAGCTGGCGCGATTGTAGCAGGAGCCTATTTCGGTGATAAAATGTCCCCATTTTCCGACGTTACCAACTTGGCACCAGTCGCTGCCGGGTCAAATCTTTTTGATCATATAAAACACATGTTCTGGTCTGCTGGTCCGGCTTGGTTGATCGGCCTTTTGTTCTACTTTATTATAGGCTTGAAATATCAGCCTGAAACTGTTGAATCAGTCAACATTTCCCTGATTATGACAACCTTGAAATCAAACTTTCAATTTAATATCCTGCTGTTATTGCCAATCATTGTCGTATTCTATTTCGCGTTTACTAAAAAACCTGTAATACCGGGTATGCTATTATCATCGATTATTGCGGTTCTACTTGGATTTTTGTTTCAGAATGAATCTTTGAATGTCATCAGTAAGGCTGTCAACAGCGGCTATCCTAGTCACACCGGGGTACCTCTTGTCGATAATCTGCTTTCCCGTGGTGGTATGATGAGCATGATGGAAACTCAACTGGTGGCATTTACGGCGTTTGCTTTCGGCGGAATCATGCAGCGTACCGGTCTGCTGAACGTTCTGTTAGACAGGGTAATGAAATTCGCTGATAAAGTGTGGAGTATTGTGGTGACAACTGTCATTACATCGCTAGTTACGGCATTGGTTACCGGCAGTTCTTATCTTTCAATGATTATTCCCGGTGAATTATTGGCACCGATCTTTAAAAAGAAAAAATTAGCAGCGAAAAATCTTTCACGAATTATCGAAGAAGCCGGCGCAATTATAGTCCCCCTTATTCCCTGGAGCATGGCCGGCGTCTATATCACCGGAACCATTGGTGTCTCGACCTTTGAATATCTACCCTATGCATTTATGAATTATATCTCAGTTGTGATCTTGGTGATTTTTGGCTTCACGAAGATTTCCATGGCCCCGAAAATCAACGAGGATGAAACGATTCCAGGAAGTTGATTTACATTTAATGGTATAGATTATGACTATGAATAAAATACACATTCAAATATTTATTTTCCTTTTTCTGACAGTGATTATTCGGCGGACATTTGGGCAAATCCCCACTGACTATCATGACATTCAACAACCAATCGATTATCAGTATCTGTCAGAATTTTTAAAAACAGTTGATCGACCGGGATTTATTGAAATAACTGAAGCCGGAAAATCAATTGAAGGTCGTTCCCTCTTTCTTGTTCATCTATCTCATAACAATCGTAAATCAAATTGGAAACTGTTTTTCTATGCTCAGCAACATGGTAATGAACCAGCCGGGAAAGACGCTCTTATTTACTTAATAAAAAAAATAGCTGACGACCCAGATTATCTGCCTAAAAATGTTGATCTGTGGATTATGCCCATGGTTAACCCGGATGGAGCAGAAAAAAAACAACGACGGAATGCCAATGATGCCGATCTGAATCGGGACCATCGATTATTAACTCAACCTGAAACTCGCATTCTCCATCAAACCACACGCCAGATTTTGCCTCATGTTGCACTAGATTGTCACGAATTTACCCGCGATAGTAAGGATTACAGTGATCGTGGCTGGGAGGAATGGCCATTGATCATGATGGATTGTGCCAATAACCCTATCTATCCGTTGAAACTTTACGAAACCGGAATGGAATGGATTGGACGTATTAAATTGGCATTGCAGAAAAAGGATATAAATTTTACCCGCTATTATGTCGGGGATCTGCCGCCAGAAAACGAACTACGCCACAGCACACTTGAAGTTGATGATGGGCGCAACGGCATTGGAGCCTATGGCGGTTTTTCATTTATTATCGAGTCAGGTGTTTACCGGAATTCCGCTAATCCAGATGCTGATCTTGCAAAACGGATTCATGCATATTTAACAATTTTCGATCAATTCATCCATTGTGATGACCGATATAAGGATGATATCGAGGTCGTTGAAAATGCCCGAAAATCAGCAAAACCTGATTTCATTCCAATAAATTACTTTTGGGGAACAACTCCTGGCACTACTCACGATGTGAAAGTGGTCGATAAAGAATCCGGTTCAATAATTTATCTTAAAACAGCTAATTTCATGAACCATCGAGTTGTAAAAAACAGTATTAGCGTACCCAAAGCATACGTGATACCTTCCAATTACTCTGAATTATTCAAACCACTTTTAGAGAGACATGCGATTGAATATTATACAATTTTAGACGATCAGTTCTTTGAAGTGGAAGAAGTAAAATTGATCAGAATCGAACCGGAATTTGATGAAGTGTATAACCGATATGCTAACCGTGTTATAACCAATATCCAACCTCTCGAACAAAAGATCATCCCAAAAGGATCACTTTTAATTCGTTTTGACCAAAAATTTCCTTGGAAAGTCGCGCTTCTTCTTGAGCCATCAATGATGTACAGCATATATACAGAAAAATCATTTAAAGAAATTATCTCTAACGATGGTATTATGCCGGTTTATCGAGTAATTAATTCCAAATAAAATGAAATTAAGATATAAACTCAGCATCATTATCTTACTATTGTCCCCAGCATTTCTGTTTTCACAAGGCTCCCTACTAATGATGGGCGGCGGTGGTGATGCATACTATCATGGATCCTGGGTTGAACCGGTTTTTCTCTGGTTTGTGCTGCGGGCGGATAGCGGAAAAATAATAAACATCGATGTCAGTGATGTTGCACAGGGCTATGCCGATGATTTCATCTCTTGCGGTGCTGATCCCTCGTCCCATCCGTTGCAAATTGCCACAGAAACGGCAGCAAACGATTCGGTTATTTATAGGGAACTGATCTCGGCGAAAGGCATATTCATCGAAGGTGGTGATCAGTGGCCATATATAAGCACCTGGAAAGGTACCTTGGTCGAAGATGCCATTCATTATGTATTTGAACACGGTGGCGTCATTGGCGGAACTAGTGCCGGGTTAGCAGTAATGGGTTCTGTTGCATTTTCTGCCCGTTTTGATTCCCTTCATCCGGAGGATGCAGCCTATGATCCTTATTCAACACAGATGCAATTTGAAGATGATTTTCTACATATTTTGCCGGGAGTTTTAACAGATTCTCATTTTCATCCTAGAGGTCGCCTGGGACGGCTAGTTCCAATGCTGGCGCGTCGCATTCAGGATTATCATGAAGATCTCATCGGAATAGGAATTGATGAAAAAACAGCCCTCTGTTTAAATCCTGACCAGACCGGCAAAATCTACGGAATCGGATCGGTTACAATTATCCATAAAACACCGGAATCAGTCATTGAGTGCATCCCTAATAAGCCAATTTTGTTTACCAACATTTGTCTGCATCAATTAATTCATGGAATGGAATATGATATTGATAATCGTCAGGTTCTGAATAATGGGAACATTCTAAGTGGAGTCCAGCCCGTTCAGGCTGAAACACGATATAATGCTCTAACAATCGACGGATCAGAAGAAGCCGCTGCCTATGAAGGAGCTGTGGTTATTACAAAATTAACAACAAGCACCACCAATGCCTGGTATGGTCGCTTGAATCTGATCTATGGCAATGAAGTACTTCCTCAATCTATCATTATTCCTCGTCTCTATTCTAACTATGATTATTATGAAAATCGCTGGATTGGCGGCATGTATGGAGCAGCCAGTTATCCCGGATATTTCACCATTTATCTCGATGATGAATGCAACGTAGCAATTTCTTCCGACGGGACTTTATCGACTGACAAACTTGCATATATTCTCGATACACAGACCATGACAAATGCTGGTTTCAGTTATATGATTGATTCCAATCATCCGGGTATGATCAATGCTCGATTACATTTTTTAAATGACACAAAATCCTTTCAACTATCGACGCGCCGGATTACAACTGTAATTGAACCCGATAACTATGTTATTCCGGAAGAATTTTACCTGTTCACATGTTATCCAAACCCCTTTAATTCAAACCTGTCGATTCAGTTTAAAATTCCATCTGAAGGAAATATACAGTTATCAGCCTATTCCATTGAGGGCAAGTGTATCGAAACGCTGATAAATGGGGCGCAAAAACCCGGTGAATATTCATACACCTGGAATATGAAGAATTTCAGCAGCGGATTGTATTTCATTCAACTGGCACATTCATTTTATAAAAAAACGATAAAAGTGCTATATTTAAAATAGCAATTAGATGAGTTATCTTAATCCGACTTTCACAAGTCCTATCCAAATATATTAGGTATATAAGGC
>CAZAKB010000069.1:2620-15879 GCA_964485475.1 uncultured bacterium | reverse complement strand
GTTAGTGACCGATTATCACCTAGACCAACTGGAAGATGTTCGTAAACGCCTGGAAAACTCAAAAGTCAATCCGATGATCATTAAAAAAGAACTTGCCCGCACCATTGTATCTATTTACCACAGTGAAAATGATGCAGTAATGGCCCAGGAATCGTTTGAACAGGTCTTCAGTAAGAAAGAATTTCCCGATGACATTGAAGAAATTTCTGTCGATGTCGCCGCCGGTGAATTACTACTGGTAAAATTATTATCCGATAATAAACTTGTCAGCTCCAACGGCGAAGGTCGGCGGCTGATAAAGCAGGGTGCAATAAAAATTAATGACGAAAAAATATCCGATATTAATTATTGTCTATCATCGGGTGAATTCATCACTAAAGTGGGAAAAAGACGATTCGTAAAATTCATCGTCAAATAAACTATCCAAGAGTATTCTTTACTATCGCAGCAGTTCTATTTATAACTGCCTGTTCCGGAAAGAAACCGCAGTCAATCGTTCTGTTTATCGGCAGCGGCATGGGAATTGGACATATATCGGCAGATCATTATCTGAATAGCGATTCCCCGTTTTCAACCATGCCCATTAGTGCACTGATTGATACCCGAACTGCCGGGGAGCGTTGGATTACCGATGCCGCCGCTGCAGCGACTGCTTTAGCAACCGGGGTCAATGTCCAACCCGGAATTTTGAGTATTAACCAAAACAATACACCGGTACCAACACTTCTTGAAATTGCAAAACAGCATCAGAAACTAACCGGCGTTATTACCACAACCAGTCTGACCAATGCGGTTCCTGCTGCATTCATGGTTCATTCGGACAACTGGGGCCGTGAGTATGAAATCGCTCACCAGATATTTGAATCTGACAACGATGTATTACTGGGTGGCGGAATGCGTTTTTTTGAAGCGAATACTATAGCAGATGCAAATTTAATTCCATTAATGGAAAATAAGGGATATACATTTATTTCTCAGCAAAATCAATTGGCTATTTTAAATCCTGCTGAAACAGATAAATTACTGGGGCTATTCGCAACGGAAGCCTTACGTCAGGCCAGGTATCGGAGTCTTTCGCTAAAAATGATGGCTGAAAAGGCTGTTGGAGTTCTTGAAAAAAACAGGAATGGTTTTGTATTGATCGTAGAAGGCTCTCAGATTGACTGGCGGGCACATGAAAAAGACGACGACGGCTTGCTTGCTGAAATGAAAGATTTCACCGAAGTCATACAATGGACTCTGGATTATCAAATAACACATCCTGATTTATTGATTGTTGTTACCGGAACCAATGAAACCGGCGGCATTTTTCTGGTCCAGGATAATCAGAAAAAAGGACAGACGGGAATTAAATTTGTAACCGGGCAACATACCGCAAATTTGTGTCCCGTCTTTGCCAAAGGGCCTCGATCAGAGACGATTCATGGTATCATCAGTAACGCTGATTTAGGTAAAAAATTAATCAGTTTTATTAAGGATTAAACGTTTGCGTCTGGATTTACAGAATATCCGAAAAGAATTCAATAAAACCGTAGCCGTTGATGGTTTAAACATGAGTATTTCGGAGGGATCAATTTTTGGGCTTGTCGGGCCAAATGGCGCTGGTAAAACCACGACCATTCGAATGATTATGAACATCCTTCAGCCGGACAGCGGGACAATCCTATTAAATGGTAGTCCGATTTATGAAGCGGATTACCCGAAAATTGGGTATCTGCCGGAAGAACGGGGCCTGTACCGGAAAATGAAATTGCTGGATACGATAGTGTATTTTGGGACATTAAAAGGACTCTCAAAAACCGAATCAAAACAGCGAACTGAGCACTATCTTGACAGGTTTGATCTCAAGGATTATACAAACCGTAAAATTGAAGAACTGTCAAAGGGGAATCAGCAGAAAGTCCAGTTTATTATTGCCATTTTGCATAATCCCGACCTGGTCATTCTGGATGAACCATTTTCCGGGTTGGATCCGGTAAACCAGATGATTCTGAAGGAAATAATTACGGAATTTCACGATGCCGGAAAGACTATTGTATTCTCGACTCACCAGATGGAACAGGTCGAAAAATTGTGTCACGATATTTGTATGATTCATCAAGGTCGACGAGTTCTCTACGGGAAGCTGATGGAAATCAAGAGAAATTACGGGACCCGAAAGTTCCGAATCCAATATGAAGGCAATGAAAAAGTCATCAATAATATCGGAAACGCCAAATGGACGGTGAGGTATGATAGTATCAGCGGCGATTTGGCATCGGGTCTGGAAATTAACGATATACTAAGGCAAATCATCTCGGTCGTCACGGTTACCCATGTTGATATTAGCGAACCATCGCTTGAACAAATTTTTATCGATTTGGTGAAGGGCGGTAGCGGTGCATAAACTTCTCCTGATTGCCCAGTGGGAGTACATGACCCGAATCCGGTCAAAATGGTTTATCATTTCCACATTGATTATTCCACTGGTGCTCGTTGCGTTTATGTTTTTACCTGCTGTGGTCATGCAGGGTACCGGATCGGATATCAGAATCATCGCGTTAATCGACGCTAATGGTGAAATGAGTGTCGAATTTGAAACCGCTATTTCTGAACAATATCATCTTAAAAACGGACAGGCAAAATACCAGATTATTGTATTGGAAAACAAACCGGTTGAAGAGGCAATTGCAGTCGGGCATGAACTGTTGGATTCCCAGACTATTGATGCGTTTGTGGTTTTACCGGTTGATATAATGGGAAAAAACCATGCGGAATATCATGCAAATTTCATTGGTAATTATCGGGAACAGGAAGAAGTTCGAGCGGTGATAAGTTCGGTGTTGTTGAATCTAAGGGCGAGAGATGCCGGGCTGAATCCGGAAGTCGTGAAGCAGTTAAGTCGCCGGGTGAATTTGGACCTGATCGAAATGGACGGTGGTGGAGAGAAAAAGCAAGGAGATGAACTATTTTCTTATATTCTGCCGGTGATTTTTGTTATGATGCTCTATTTTGCGATTGTAATGTCTTCCCAGGTTTTAATGCGGAGTGTCCTGGAGGAACGCACTAATCGTCTGGTTGAAATTTTACTTTCTTCAGTGAATGCAGGCCAATTGATGTCCGGAAAAATACTGGGACTGGGACTTCTTGGTCTGACACAACTATTATTTTATATGGTTTGTGGATTCGTTGTTTCACAGTACCGTGGAATTGAGATAATCAATACCGCTCAAATCCTGTACTTTCTACTGTATTTTATTCTAGGTTATATGTTTTTTTCCGGTGTTTATGCCGCGATCGGTGCGGTATTTTCTTCGGAACAGGATGCTCAGCAGGCCGTTTCAATTATCTCGATCGTTTCGATATTTCCGTTGCTTATGTCATCATATGTAATCACTAATCCGGACTCCCTGCTAACGATTGTCCTCTCACATATGCCGTTTGTTTCACCCTTCTTTATGATTCTGATTATTGGAATTAAAGCACCGCCTTTCTGGCATATCATCAGCACAAGTATTTTGTTAATTCTTTATGCAGTTTGTGCAATGATTATTGCTGGTAAAATATTCCGTACCGCCATACTAATGACCGGAAAACGACCATCATTACCGGAAATAATACAATGGTTTAAATCGGCATAAATAACGGTTGTGATTAAAAATATAATCACCTAAATTTCAAAAAGAAAAGCATTCAAATATCTTGAGATAGAGGGTTGATAAAAATTAAAAGGAGTAATTATGTTAGAGTTCACTGACGCTAATTTTGAACAGGAAGTGATAAAATCCGATATTCCGGTGCTGGTTGATTTCTGGGCAACCTGGTGTATGCCATGTTTGAAGATTGCTCCGATTGTGGAAGAACTATCAGAAGAATTCAAGGGGAAAATGAAATTCGGCAAGGTCAATGTCGAAGGTAATCAAACGGTTCCACAGCAGTACGGCATCCGTAGTATTCCAACGCTGTTAATATTTAAAACCGGGCAAGTATTCAGTCAGATAGTTGGTATGCAGCCAAAACGCAATCTTGAGGAAAAGATCCGCGAAGCCTTATAAATTTCAGATTTAAACAAAGAATATATAAATCCTCGTTTTAAACGGGGATTTTTTGTAGATGATAAAAAAATACACTTGCATTTATAATAAGTTGTGAATATATTCACAACGTGAAATAACTCACAGGAGTATATTTTGAAAGTGTCTGAAAAAAATATCGAACGATTGCTGCTTTATCGCAGAATTCTGAACACTTTGTCTCTTGAGAAGCTCGAAAATATCTATTCTCATCAACTGGCTATACTTTCCGATGCAACGCCGGAACAGGTGCGCCGCGATATTATGTCAATTGGCTATTCCGGATCATCGTCAAAAGGATATAACGTCAATCAGCTGATTGAGAGTATCTGCGAGTTAATTGATTCTGAAGATATCCAAAGAGTCGCAATTGTCGGTGTTGGTCATCTCGGACGTTCTGTTTTGGATTACTTCCAGGGGCGAAGACCGAAATTGAAAATTGCAGCGACTTTTGACAATGATCCGGCAAAGATAAACCGGGTTTTACACGGCAGCAGATGTTATTCGGTTGGGGACATGGTGAAAGTTATTCAATCAGAGGGGATTGATGTGGTAATCCTGTCCGTTCCGGGATCGGCCGCCCAGGAAGTTGCCGATCGACTGGTCGAAGCCGGAATAAAAGGTATTCTGAATTATGCTCCGGTTAAATTAAAATTACCACCGAATATATATGTTGAGAACAGAGACATGTTACTAGCTGTTGAGAAAGTTGCATTTCTAGCGCGGAAATATTCATTATAAGGATACTGTTTATGAATGCCCAAATTCAAACAATTTTGGAAAAATATCCCAATGCCAAACGGGATTCGTTGATTCCGATATTACAGGAAGTTCAGGAAATTGAGGGTTTTCTGTCCCGGGAGTCAATCGCCCGGATCGGTGAGCACCTGAAGCTGCCGACCAGTAAAATATATGGTGTGGCTACGTTTTACAACCAGTTTCGGTTTCAGTCGGTTGGGAAATTTCATATTCAGGTTTGTCGAGGTACTGCCTGTCATGTAAAGGGGTCGGCACGGGTGCTGGATGCCGTAAAACGAGAACTTAAAATTGAAGCCGGTGAGACGTCCCGGGATGGATTATTCAGTCTTGAGGTGGTTTCATGTATCGGCGCCTGCGGATTGGCTCCGGTGATCGCGATCAATGGCGAATTCTATGCCGGCGTGGAGCCGGACAATATCAAAAGGATTCTGAGAAAATATCGGAAAGATGGGGCAAATCATGGCAAATCTTAAACCTGTACCGGCAATGCTTGATGTTTCAATTCATAAATTATTAAAATCGTTACATGTCGGTCCTTATAAAGATCATGAGTTCTCTCAAACTGTTGATTTTGACAAATGGTTGTCTGAAAATCGGCGTGAGACATTAAGCAAACCGGCTGTATTTATTGGTACCGGAACTTGCGGACTGGGAGCAGGTGCCGGAAAAACATTGGTTAGAGTTAAAGAGTACTTGGATGAAAAAAACTTAAGCGCGGATATTATCGAAGTCGGCTGCGTCGGTCTGTGTGTGGATGAACCGATTGTTGAAATACAACTGCCCGGGAAAAATCGGGTGGCTTTCAGGAAAGTAACTGCCGATAAAGTTGATTCTGTCCTGGATTCAGTATTTAACTCCGTTGTGCCGATGGAATTTTTAATTGGGCAATACAGATCGGATCATTCCGAACCCTGGCAGAATACAGCATTTCTGGATGAGCATACTTTTTTTGCGCCGCAGACACGTTGGGTTTTGGTCAATTGTGGGATTATTGATCCGGCGAATATTGATGAATATATTGCCAAAGGTGGTTTTACGGCCCTTGCCAAGGTTGTCAGCCAGTATACGCGTGAAGATATTTGTGATTTAATTACAAAAAGCGGTCTTCGCGGTCGGGGCGGCGGCGGATTTTTATCGGGTAAAAAGTGGAAAATGGCCCTGAATACCGAAGCAGACCAGAAATATTTTATCTGTAATGCCGACGAAGGCGATCCCGGTGCGTTTATGGATAGGGCAGTCATTGAAGGTGATCCTTATCGGCTGATTGAAGGTCTGGCTATTGCCTCTTATGCAATTGGTGCCAATAAAGCCTATGTCTATCTGCGGGCGGAATATCCTCTGGCAATCAAACGGCTCAAATATGCGATTCAGAAATCGATTGAATATGGCCTTTTAGGTAAAAACATACTCGACAGTGGTTTTGATCTTCATTTAACAATTAAAATGGGTGCAGGAGCATTTGTATGTGGTGAAGAAACCGCGTTGATGCAAAGTATCGAGGGGAAGCGAGGAATGCCGCGCCCCCGTCCTCCGTACCCGACCGATTCCGGTTTGTTCAATAAACCCACCGTCATCAATAATGTGGAGACACTGGCCAATGTTCCGGCAATTGCCTTTAATGGTATAGAATGGTTTCGGTCTATCGGTACTGAAAAAAGCAAAGGCACAAAGGTTTTTGCATTGTCCGGAAAAATCAACCGCACCGGTCTGGTGGAAATTGCCATTGGTACGAGTTTACGGGAAATTATTGAGAAAATCGGTGGTGGAATACCCAATGGAAAAAAATACAAAGCCGTTCAGATCGGTGGTCCTTCAGGCGGATGTATCCCGGAACAGCATCTGGATATTAAAATTGACTATGAATCGTTGCAAACCGTTGGGGCAATGATGGGATCCGGTGGTCTGGTAGTAATGGACGAAGATACCTGTATGGTCGATGTTGCCAAGTATTTTATGGATTTTATTCAGCGTGAAAGCTGTGGAAAATGCATACCCTGCCGGGAAGGGACCCGCCGAATGCTGGAAATTCTGCAGCGTATCACCCGTGGCCGTCGCAATGAATCCGGAATGGAGGCACTGGAACGGTTCAAAGGGATCATGTACTTAAATCGTCTGGCGGAAGTCATTCAGGATACCAGCCTGTGCGGATTGGGGAAGAGTGCACCAAACCCGGTTCTCAGTACTCTGCGCTGGTTCAAAGATGAGTATGAAGCCCATATATTTGAACGTAAATGCCCAGCCGGAGTTTGCACGGAACTACTGAATTATGAAATAGATGCCGAAAAATGCATCGGCTGTACATTATGCGCGAAAAACTGTCCTTCCGACGCAATTATGGGCAACCTGAAAACACCGCACTACATTATCCAGGATAAATGTATTGCTTGTGGTCAATGTTTTGAAGTATGTCGCGTCAATGCGGTCATTAAAAAATAACGAGGTAAATGTGATAACAATCGAAATAAATGGTCGAAATATCCTGGCAAATCCGAACGAGACGGTTCTGACAGTTCTCAATCGTGAAGGGATCAAAGTACCGACCCTATGTTACCTGCCCGATCTGTTTCCGACGGGTGCCTGCCGGCTTTGTGTTGTGGAAGTAGAAGGAGTACGGGGACTGGTTCCCAGTTGTGCCTTTCCGGTTTTTGAAGGTATGAAAGTCCAGACCCATTCACCCAGAGCATTAAGGGCTCGGAAGACAATTATCGAACTGCTCCTTTCCAATCATCCCGATGACTGTCTCTACTGTGTCCGGAACGGTGATTGCGATTTACAGAGCCTGGCTGAGGAGTTTGGTGTTCGCGAAAGACGCTATACCGGTACAAAGAACGATTATAAAATCGACACGTCCAGTCCGTCAATCATTCGTGACCCGGCCAAATGCATTCTTTGCGGTAAATGTGTCCGGGTTTGTGAGGAGATTCAGGGTGTTGGTGCCATTGATTTTATCGGACGTGGCAGTCGGTCACAGGTTGGGCCGGCTTTTAATGAGGGCATGAATGTTTCCAGTTGTGTCAACTGTGGTCAGTGTATCGTGGTCTGTCCAACCGGGGCGCTCAGGGAACGCAGCAGTATCAAAGAGGTGATGGATGCTATCAGCGATCCTGAAAAATTCGTGGTTGTTCAGCATGCCCCGAGTGTATCGGTGACCCTGGGTGAAGAATTCGGGATTAAACCCGGTAAGGATGTAATCGGTATAATGACTGCCGCGATGCGACGGGTTGGTTTTGACCGGATCTTTGACACCTCTTTTGCGGCCGATCTGACCATTATGGAAGAGGCTTCGGAATTGGTGGAGCGGTTAACTAAGGGTGGCAAATTACCACAAATGACCAGCTGTTCACCGGGTTGGATCAAGTTTGTCGAGACCTTTTACCCGGAATTTATTGACAATATTTCCAGTTGCAAGAGTCCACAACAGATGATGGGAGCGATATTAAAAAGTTATTATGCCGAAAAAGAGGGCATTGATCCAAAGAAAATTTACAGTGTGTCCATAATGCCCTGCACGGCGAAGAAATTTGAAGCCGAACGACCGGAACAGATCCATAAAGGCATGGCCGATGTGGATGCGGTATTAACGACCCGTGAGTTGGCCCGGATTATCAAAATGCGCGGTCTGGATATCAAAAATATGCAGCCCGAAGGCAATGATTCTCCTTTTGGCGAACGGAGTTCCGCCGGTAAACTTTTTGGTGTAAGTGGTGGTGTCATGGAAGCGGCCGTCAGAACGGCCCATCAACTGGTGACTGGTAAAGAGATGGATGAATACGTCGTCAAAGAACTGCGCGGGCTGGACGGTTTGAAAATCACGAAAGTGAAAATTGGTGATATCGAATTGGGTTTAGCAGTCGTGAGCGGTCTGGGAAATGCCCGCAAACTGCTGGATGAAATTCGGGCGGGTCGGAATGATATTCATTTTATCGAAGTGATGACTTGTCCCGGTGGTTGTATTGCCGGTGGTGGGCAACCGCTGGCCGTTGACAAAACGGCAATCAAAGCCCGGATGAAGTCACTCTATGATATCGATCGTGACGCGAAAATTAAAACTTCCCATTCCAATCCTTATATACAGCGTTTGTATAAAGAGTACCTGGGGAAGCCGCTCAGTGAAAAAAGTCATCACCTGTTGCATACCCATTATGTAAAGCGGAATATACTAAAATAGGTACAAATTATGACCCGAGATAAAAATCACCCCTTAGTAATCACCCGGAAAGACCGTTGTCGTGTTTGCTATACCTGTGTTCGGGAATGTCCGGCCAAAGCGATCCGGATTATCGACGGTCAGGCTGAGGTGATTGCCGAACGGTGTATCGGTTGCGGTAACTGTGTCAAGGTATGTAGCCAAAATGCCAAAAAGGTCCTGAGTTCGATCTATGAAGTATATGAAATCCTGGCGTTAGGTAGTCCGGTGGCGGCAATTGTCGCGCCTAGCTATCCGGCTGATTTTCAGGATATGGAACTGACCGAATTTGTTGGGATGATTCGGGCGATGGGCTTTACTTATGTCAATGAAGTCGGCTTTGGCGCCGATCTTGTCGCCCGCGAAATGAAACGGCTTCTGACCGAAACCGACGAGAAATATATCTCGACCGCCTGCCCGGCGGTATTCGGCTATATCAAACGTTACTGCCCAGATATTCTTGATAAATTGGCGCCAGTGGTGTCACCAATGATTGCCACTGCCAGGGTGTTGCGGAAGCTCCACGGGAATAACCTTAAGGTGGTTTTTATCGGACCCTGTATTGCGAAAATGGGCGAGGCCTATAGTGATGAAATGGCTGGTGAAATCAATGAAGTGCTGACTTTCGGTGAATTGCACAACATGTTTGAAGACCTACGCCTGGATAAAACCAACACCCAGCAAAGTGATTTTGACCCGCCCCATGCCGGTAAAGGCAGCCTGTTTCCGATCCGGCGCGGATTGCTGGAAGCCTCGGATATTCAAGAAGACATTCTATCCAACGAAGTGGTCTCAGCCAATGGTAAGGGTAACTTCATTGAAGCCATTGTCGAGTTCGGCTATGGCAATCTGAATGCCCGGTTGCTGGACGTGCTCTGTTGCGACGGCTGTATCATGGGCGCCGGAATGACCTCGAAAGAGCCATTGTACAAACGCCGCACAATTGTCAGCAATGCTGTTCGCAAAGCCATGAGCCTCCGGGATGCCGGAGAGTGGCGGCAGTATATGGGACAATTTCGGGATCTGGATATTAGCCGGACGTTTGAGATTTTCGATCAGCGTATTCCGGAGCCGGAAACGTCGGAGATAGACGTCATTTTGGCCCGTATGGGAAAATTTAACCAGGACGATGAACTCAACTGTGGCGCCTGTGGTTATGAAACCTGTCGAGACCATGCCACAGCTATATTAAAAGGACTGGCGGAATCAGAAATGTGCCTGCCCTATACCATTGAAAAATTGCATAAAACCATTGGTGAACTGAATCAATCCTACGAAAAACTGGACGATACCAAAGCAGCCCTGATCCAGGCGGAAAAACTGGCCAGCATGGGACAGCTGGCAGCCGGCATTGCCCATGAAGTCAATAACCCGCTGGGCGTCGTACTGATGTACTCCCATCTATTGCAGGATGGATGTGAACCGAATTCGGAAATGGCTGATGATTTGAAAATGGTAGTGGAACAGGCGGATCGCTGCAAGAAAATTGTGTCAGGTTTGCTGAATTTTGCGCGCCAGTCCAAGGTCCAGCATAAGTCGGTGAATATTGGAGAAATGCTTGATAACATTCTGCAAATTATCCAGACTCCTAAAAACATTACAATGATTGTTGAAAACAAGCTGGAAGATCCTATGGCGGATATCGATCGGGACCAGATTATCCAGGTGATTACGAACCTTGTCAACAATAGTGCGACAGCCATGCCGGATGGCGGTGAGATAAGCATCAGCAGCTCTGGCGATTCATCTAATATTATTATTGCTGTTAAAGATACCGGAACCGGGATTCCCAAAGAACATCTTTCAAAAATATTCGAGCCCTTTTTTACAACCAAGAAAATCGGTCAGGGGACCGGTCTGGGACTTTCCATAATTTATGGAATCGTCAAAATGCATAACGGGGATATAGGTGTGGAATCCAATTCAGATCCGGAAAAAGGTGCAACAGGAACAACGTTTAGAATCACATTGCCCCGGAAACGCTTAAACAAAGAAAAAATAATGGCCTGAAACCAAAGGATAGACATGAACACGAAGAACAAAACAATTTTACTGGTGGACGACGATATTGATTTTTTAATTCAAACCGAAGCGGTTCTGAAAGCCAGTGGCTTCGATGTGATAAAAGCTGAGAGCCAGAAAGAGGCAGAGGAGTTGCTGAAGACTCTAAAACCCGACCTGGCGATCCTGGACTTGATGATGGAACATTTTGACGGTGGGTTTGCCCTGGCGTATCATGTGAAAAAAGTCTGCCCGGAAGCCCCGGTGATCATCTGTTCGGCGGTTGCCAACGAAACCGGAATGAGTTTTGACGCCAGTACCCGGGAAGAGCGGTCGTGGATCAAGGCTGATCTCTTTCTGCCGAAACCCATCCGCCACGAGCAATTATTACGGGAAATCAATAAACTGTTCGAAGGAAAATAGCGATGCAAATCCTGAAAACCCTGGTTGTAGACGATGAACCCGGCATGCGCCTGGGAATCCGCCGGATACTGTCCAAATATACGGCGACACTTAACGATGAGGATGATGAAATCGGCTTTGAGGTCGATCTGGCGGAGAGCGGGGAAGAGGCGATTGAAAAGATCAGCGCCAATCGTCCCGATGTTCTGATTCTCGATTATAAATTGCCGACTATGAGTGGTCTGGAAGTACTGGATAAGGTCAAAACCGATGACAGCGAAATGGTCACGATCATGATTACCGCTTATGCCTCCCTGGAAACGGCGGTGTCGGCGATCAAGCGTGGAGCCTTCGATTTTCTGGCAAAACCGTTTGAGCCTGACGAACTGAAAAAAACAGTCTATAAAGCGGTTCAGAACCTCTACCTGGCCCGGCATGTCCGCCAATTGGAACGGGAAAAACACCAGGTGCGGTTCCAGTTTATTTCGGTGCTGGGGCATGAACTCAAGGCGCCGATCAATGCTGTTGAGGGTTATCTGAATATCATGAACGATAAAGTCGCCGGCAATGACATCAATGCCTACAACGAAATGATCCTGCGCAGCCAGGTGCGGATTAAGGGAATGCGCAAGATGATCGCCGATCTGCTGGATCTGACCCGCATTGAATCGGGGCAGAAGAAGCGGGAACTGTCGGAACAGAACCTGGCCGGCATCGCGAAACTGGCCATCGAGACTGTCCAACCCTCAGCTGATGAGCGCAATATTTCAATAAAATTTACGGCCAATGACTCGATACAAATGGTCTGTGATCCCGGCGAGATCGAAATCGTATTCAATAATCTGTTGACCAATGCAGTCAAGTATAATAAAGGCAACGGGTCCGTGGATTTCAATATTCACAAGGAAGAAGACCGAATCAAAATTACCGTCAGTGATACGGGAATCGGGATGAGTAAGGAAGACTGCGACCGGCTTTTCAATGAATTTGTGCGGATTAAAAACGCGAAGACCCGGGAAATCCTGGGTAGTGGCCTTGGCTTATCCATCCTCAAGAAAATTGCCGCCATGTACAATGGCACTGTGAATGTCGAAAGCACACCCGATGTAGGCACGACCTTTACCGTGATGCTGCATTCCGCCACCTGATTAAATAGTGACAACACCTCTCATAAATGGCCTCCCTTTATCCCTCGGGGAGGCCTTCTCCTTTCCAAATGCCATATCCTAGAGACGGTACATGCACTGTCTTGACTTAGAGTATTGAATTAGTACGTTTTAATGTTGCAAACAATAAATATCCTTGACATTTTCAATTATGTGAATTAATGTTGGTTTGAAACATGGGTGGCAATTGCGGTAAGTCTAAACCGCCCGGTTTTTACTTACCGGTGTTTTTGACAGACAAATGATAACCTTTATTTATTGAAGGGATGATAAGTGTGTCTGAAAATAATGCCAGTGTCAATGCCAATTACGGGGATAAATACAGAATATCATCCACAAGAATTCCCGGTTATGACTATCGCAACAGCAATTCCTATTTTGTTACAATCTGTACGGCTAAATGGCGCTGGTGGTTTGGAACCATTAACAGCGGGCGGATGAAATTATCCGGAATCGGAAACATTGCCCGGGATTGCTGGCAATCGATCGCCAAGCATTATCCGAATGTTAATACCGATATATTTGTGATAATGCCGAACCATGTACACGGCATTGTCACCATTTATCCACATGATAACAACTGTAGAGACGTTGCATGCAACGTCTCAAAGGAACAACAACAGACAAACAAAGACGTAGCATGCAACGTCTCAAAGGAACAACAACAGATAAACAAAGACGTAGCATGCTACG
>CAZAKB010000069.1:0-2520 GCA_964485475.1 uncultured bacterium | reverse complement strand
GCATGCAACGTCTCAAAGGAACAACAACAGATAAACAAAGACGTAGCATGCTACGTCTCTACGGATACGAAAAATAATCAAACGATGTCGGTGATTTCCCCGAAACCCGGTTCGTTGTCGGCAATTGTCCGGTCGTATAAATCTGCTGTGACCTACCAGGTACGTAAGTCAGGTGCCGCAGATTTTGCCTGGCAACCGCGATTCTACGAACACATTATCAGGACTGAAGACAGCCTCGAACGAATCAGTGATTATATCAAAACCAATCCTGAATTCTGGACGTATGACATTGAAAATCAAAACGATATTTCCATTGATTTAATAAAGATTTTGGAAAAACAGAGCTGTATTAACAGAGGAGAAGAACAATGAAAAAGACAAGCGCTTTGCTTTTCGTAATGCTCATGGTCATTCAGGGACAGGCGGAGGAAAACAGAATCACCGGGTTTCTGCCCGATTCGCTGACGACCTGGCAGGTCAAATGGGATATGACCGGGTATTTCAATTCATTAAATCAGGATGAGAACAGCCGGAGTCATGCGGATGAAACAGTTCTCAATGAAATTGATAAATTGGATGACAATTCCAGCATTTCACTGTCTCCAGGGGCGACTCTGTATTATCAGTACATTCGTCCACAGAGAGAGATATTTTGCACGCTGTTAGCTCGGTACAATTATACCCAAACCTGGGAGGATAATGACTATGATAATACTCAATCCGATCCCTACCCGTACCAGATCAGAGAACGGGAATACAATAGTAAAAATACCCAACCGTTGATCTCAGCAGAGGCAACACTAAATGAATATTTACGCAATAATTTTGGTGTATCCGTCATTGGCAACTATGATGCCGACTATGATCGAAATAATCTCCGGTATCTCAACAAAGAATGGAAAACCTATGACGATCATTCTTACCAATATACCAGGGAGAAAAATCAAGAGGACGAAAATACTGTCTCGACTGCGCTGACCTTCCGGGGATTTCATGGCCGGATTTATGACGGCCGGTACGCGGCCAAGGCCATGGAAATAATCAATCAGTTGGAGAATGACGGGATGCTGAAACGTCCGTTGTCAGACCGTGAATTCAATGAATTTTCTCGGATCGTTATGCGGCATATGGCCTCTTACCATTTTGATAACCGAATCAAAACAATTGAGGCGCTGACCGACATTTATAACTTTCTGGAGTCTGTTGGCGCTTTGAATGAGGAGAAGCAGTCTGCTTTTCCGGTTATCCAGGATATCTATCGGAACACACCGCTGAATATCAGCCGTAATTTTGGCACCCGGACATACCTGAGCATTAATTATGAACGGGAGCAAATGGTCTCAAAATATGATAGAAAATACCAGTCAAATGAGTACAAATTCTACTTTGGAGATGACAATGAACCGTTAATCGATTCTGTGATAAATGAGTTTGACAGTCACTATTCATCTAGTCAGAAGACCATCGCCGGTATGCCGTCTGTAGAGATGGGTCTGGAACACAACGCGATCCTGAACTGGCATCTATGGTACAGCACCGCTGTGGTGATGAATTATAGCAGCGGTTCTTCGAATTATTACCGGAATTCAAATTATAACAGTTCGGAATCTGAAATAGATACTGAATCGAACCTATATGAAAGTTCCATAACCCTGAATGCAACATTGAACTACCAGCTCAGCAGCCGGTCCTACTGCTCGCTTTCGGTCTCACCTATGTATTTCAATTACCAGGAAAATGAGGGTGGATTAGCGTATAAGAGTTATAAGACACTCAACGAGTATTTATACCTGACGGTGAGTCCGCGGTTTCAGTACTATTTCACTCCGAAAATCAGTTTCAGTATTTCCGGGGAAACTACCCTGAGCCGACGTTTCTACCGGGTCAATTCTGTGAATTACAATGATACTAGATACCAATATAAATCCAATTATAAACGCATACAAAATGCCTTTAACTTTGGGTTTGTGGTGTATCTGTAGACAAACCTCCCGGAGGATTTGAAACCTCCGGGAGGGTGATTGATAAACGACGATGTGGGCAATGTTCTCTTTTGGGGTGATCCAAGGGTGGGAAGAGGAAAACGAAAAACAAACATGAAAGGAGAATGTGATGGCAAAAGACAACTTAGTTTCGATTCAGATCCCGGCTGAAGATCAGGACGCAATTCGGGCCGCTTTGACGGTTCTGGATGAGAAACTCCAGCCGTTTCTGATTGCATTGACAAAAGAGGAGAAAAAGGGTTTACCCAAAATGCGGGACAAATCGATTCCTTTTGTAGAAAAAGCCGTTGAGTATGCCGAAGGAAATCCAAGTCTGGTTCCGGGATTCCTGGATGTCAACGAAATGAAGACGGATTTTCGGGCGGTTACTTTATTAACCGAATTCTTCCGGCTGGTGGAAAAACTGTATCAAACGCTTGATGATACAATCCTTTTATCCGGCAGCGAAGCCTACAAAGCCGCTTTAAATTTTTACAAAACGGTCAAACAGGCCGCCAAATCCGGTATTCCCGGCGCC
>CAZAKB010000068.1:8508-16119 GCA_964485475.1 uncultured bacterium | reverse complement strand
GCCGGGTCCGTCATCTTTATTATCGGTGCTGGTTATATCGGGATTTGCGACCGACCGTTTCACTTTTGAGGGATTTTTACCACGCAAGAAAGGACGCAAAACCCGCCTCGAAGAACTGGCTGTTGAAACTCGCACAATGATCATATTTGAAAGTCCTGTCCGGTTACTTAAAACTCTGACAGATTTGCTACCCTATTTTGGAGATCGGCAGATTGTTATCGGGCGGGAAATGACCAAATTTTATGAGGAATACGTACGTGGCAGTATTCCGGAAGTCATTAGCCATTTTGAAAAAACAAAACCCCGCGGCGAATTTGTGCTGGTGATTGAAGGGCTGACCCGGAAGTTGAAAAAATCAATCTCTGAATAATACAATATTTATTCTATGAATAATAATCATTCGATTGTTGCCATTGTAAAATGTCAAACCTATAAAAGGGAGGATGTCCAGGGATCTGTCCGTAAAGGGATTGAATTAATTGGCGGACTTTCAACGGTATTTTCGAATAATGAGCGGAAGCTATTACTGAAACCCAATGCCTTGTCTGGTAAAACGCCGGATAAATGTGTCACCACTCACCCGGAAGTGTTTCGGGCTGTTGCACAAGTTCTTCAGGAATCATCTTTTTATCTGTCCTATGGTGATTCGTCAGCGGTGGGAAAAATCAGCACCGTTTTGGCTAAAATTGGTATAAAACCTGTCGCTGATGAATTGAATATCCCGTTGGTAGATTTCGAAAATGGGTACCTGGTTTCATTTCCTGAAGGGCGTCGTATTAAACAGTTCAAACTGGCGAATGCTGTTAATGATTGTGATGCTATTGTCAGTTTGCCCAAATTGAAAACCCACAATCTGACCCGAATGACCGGTGCGGTGAAGAACCAGTTTGGCTGCATTCCGGGATTTTCAAAACCGGAATTTCATGTCAAACTTCCCGATACTCAACATTTTTCCGAGATGCTCGTGGATTTGAATCGTCTTCTGAAACCGAAATTATTTGTGATGGATGCGATTCAGTCTATGGAGGGAAACGGTCCGGGAAGTGGTGATCCGGTTAATACTGGATTTCTCGTGTTCAGTACCGATCCGGTCGCGATGGATTCCATCGCGTGTCTTATTTTGAATATTCAACCTGAAAAGGTTTTGACAAATAAAATTGGTGCCGAAATGGGGCTGGGAATCTGCGATATCAACCGAATTCGGGTTGTCGGCGATGATTGGCATCAGTTTGTTCAAAAAGATTTTAATATTTCCAGGGGACCTCAAATTGAAAGCGGCTCATCCTGGAAATACAGACTTGCCCGGAAATTACTGACATCCAAACCGGTCATTGATCCGAAACTGTGCCAAAAATGTAATATCTGCGTTGAGCAATGTCCGGTTGTTCCAAAAGCCCTGTTTTGGAAGGATAAAAACCGTTCCCGTCCGCCGGTTTATGATTATCAAAATTGTATTCGTTGTTATTGTTGTCAGGAAGTCTGCCCCTATGGCGCTATCCGAGCCCGTTCGCCGTTATTCAGAAAATTTTTCGATTTAGTGTATCCGTTTTAGTGAGGTGTTATGATTCCTTTTTACCTGATTGAGAGTCTGCTGTTTCTGATATTTGGACTCGTATTAGTATTTAGAAGTGTTTTTGTTAAAAATCTTCTCAATTATATTCAGGAGAAGAACTTGTTTATTATTCCCGGGATTATCGAAATCATTTTAGGCCTGCTGACCTTATATTTCCGCCATGAAACCCGACTTGGTTTGCTGGTTTTTCTCGTTGGAATATTGCTTTTTATCGATGGTGTATTTTACCTGCTACTGTCTGAAAAACTCCGCTCAACAATCGAGTGGATGCTTAAACTTGAGGATAAAAGCTATCGGATTTACGGTCTGTTTATCATTATTATTGCTTTAGGATTGGGAATATCAGCATTTTTTCTCATTTAACATCATGGACTATTTATTGTGAAAAAATTACTCGTTTTACTTATAATTCTTAATAGTCTGCTTATTTGTGAAAATTTGAGTGAATACTATTCTGATTTTGGCCAACTTATTTTTTATAATCTGGAGACGGCGCCATTTCCTCATCCGAAACGATCAAATGGTCACAATTACAACGGTGAGTTCTACAGTGCTGAAGATCACTATCTGAATAATCGAGTTGCGGTATTTATTCCGAAAGGTTTCCGTAATTCAGGAAAGATTGATTTTGTGGTTCATTTTCATGGCTGGGGGAACAGTGTGGATAGTGTGCTGGTCTATTTTCGACTGATTGAACAATTTTCACAAAGCAATAAAAATGCGATTCTTGTTGTTCCGCAGGGTCCATATAGGGCGCCGGATTCCTTTGGCGGAAAACTTGAGGATGAGAACGGGTTTTTAAACTTTATCGATGAATTAATGCAGAAGTTATTTAACGATAAGTGGATTTCATCAAAGAAGCCGGGGACGATTATTTTAGTCGGCCATAGTGGCGGGTATCATGTCATTTCCTATATTCTGCTCCGGGGTGGAATGAACCGGCATATTAAAGAGGTTTTCCTGTTTGACGCACTCTACGGTCAGATGGAAAAATTCTGTTATTGGATCGACGATTACGATGGCAAATTGATAAATATTTATACGGAAAATGGTGGTACGAAATCAGAAAGCGAAGCCATGATGGAAGATTTTAACTACTGGAAAATACCATACTATAGCTGTATGGAAACCGAATTAAGGGATAATCTCCTGAAAAAATCGCACGTGACTTTTATCTACTCGCTCAATGCGCATAACGAAGTTGTTCATCTCCATAATTCTTTTCAGCGTTTTCTATCGTCAAGTCAGTTAAAAGATAAATAAAAGCCGAAAATTTGTGTAAAAAACTGTTGACAAGTACCTTTGTAAATAATATATTGTTGCATTAGTAACTCAGATGTGAACTACACAAAATGAGGCATGACTTAAAAAAGATGAAAATAAGAATTCTATCGGCTCTGCTTTTCGGCTTGATAGTGACGTCTGTTCTTGTTTCATCCTGTGAAAAGCAGTCGGAAATTACTGCAGTTCCTGACTGGGCAATTGACGCGATTTGGTACCAGATATTCCCGGATAGATTTTACAATGGTGATAAAAATAATGATCCGACAATTGAAACACTGGAAGGTACCTGGCCCTATGATAAGCAGACCGAATGGGCAATTACGCCCTGGACATCAGACTGGTACAAACTACAACCCTGGGAAGAAAAAAACGCTCGGGATTTTTATTATAATGCCCAGTTGCGTCGCTATGGTGGCGATATTCAGGGAATAATTGATAAACTCGATTATTTGCAGAAATTAGGCGTTAATTCACTATATCTGAATCCGATCTTCGAATCGGCATCCTCCCATAAATATGGTGCCACGATGTATCATCACATTGACAATAACTTTGGTCCAGATCCACAAGGAGATATCGCGATTTGGGATCAGGAAACTTCAGACAATCCAGAAACCTGGGAATGGACATCTGCCGACAAATTGTTTTTAAAACTGATTAGCGAAGTCCATAAACGTGATATGAAAATTATTATTGACGGCGTTTTTAATCACGTTGGTCTGCCATTTTGGGCATTTGTGGATGTGAAACAAAAGGGTAATGCCAGTAAGTACCGGGACTGGTTTGTCATTAAAGCATATGATGATCCCACAACTCCGGAAAATGAATTTGAATATCAGGGCTGGTATGGGGTAACGGACTTGCCGGAAGTATGGGAAGATGATAATGGACCTTGTGAGGGATTTCGTCAGCATATTCATGATGTTGTCAGGCGCTGGATGGATCCAAATAGAGATGGTGATCCGTCGGATGGCATCGATGGCTGGCGTCTCGATGTAGCAGAAATGGTCAATAAAAATTTCTGGCGAGATTTCCGGGTATGGGTCCGTGAAATTAATCCAGAGGCTTATATAACCGGCGAGGTCTGGTGGGAGAATTTTAAGGATAATATCATGTTTGATGCTTCACCGTGGTTACAGGGTGATGCTTTTGATGCGGTAATGAATTATCGTTTTGCCGATGCTATGCTGAAAGCCTTTGTCGATAACAAGATGCAAATTACTCCCAGCGAACTGGACTCCCTACTTGGTCTGGTTCGGAGTATGTATCCCAAAGAAAATCAAAAAGTGCTTATGGATTTGATGGCCAGTCATGATACGGAACGTTTGGCATCGATGATGGCTAATCCTGATCGCTGGATTGACCACGCGTCCAATCTCAATTATGATGAATTATTTGAAATTCGTAAACCGACCGCCGAAGAGCGCAAAATTCAAAAAACCATCTTGGTCTTCCAGTTTTGCTATTTGGGTGCACCATATATTTATTATGGAGATGAGGTTGGAATCTGGGGCGCTGACGATCCGGATTGCCGGAAACCAATGACTTGGCCGGAATTTAGTTATGAACCGGAATCTCATCATCCGTTTGGACTAAAACGTCCGGTTGATTCAGTGGAAATAAATGAAGAATTAATGCAATATTATCAATCACTGATCAATCTTCGGAAAAATTATAAATGCCTCAGGCGTGGAGATTATAAAACTATTTTAGTCGATGATGAAAAATATTTATTTGCTTTTAAACGATCCGATAGCGAAGGTGAAATCAGGGTAATATTTAATTTATCTGACAATATGCAAAATTATAACGAAGAATCTGTCCTCCCAAAAAGAGAAACGTGGAGGTTTATATTTGGAGAAATGGCTGATACAGGCCAAATAAAACCGAAATCCGCAAGAGTATTTTTGAAAGTGCAGGACTAATAAGATATTCAGTAATGATTGTTAATGATTTGTGGTTTGTTAAAAATTGAATTGAAAGTAAGAGGTTTACCTTGGGCATTATTCCTGTTTATTTTAGCAGGTTTTTTCAATTGCGCTAAACAAAAAGAGGCCCTGGCTATTTATGACGGAGGTATTGTAACAATTAACGATTTTCTGAACAATTATCGGAATTATTTAAAAGCTACGGGAATAAAGGACAACATGCCTAGCCGGAAACTGATTTTGAATAATGTCATTCACGAAAAGATCGCACTTGCAGAATTCAATAAAAACGAGATGGATAAATCGATATCATTTATTGAAAATCAGAATCTTATCTATGAACAACTATTGCTAAATGATTTATTTGAGAAGGAAGTACTTCGGGAAGTCCAATTCAGCGATAAACAGTTGGTAAAATATTTCACCGATGAAAACACTTTATATCATATTAAACAGGTGTTTGCTGAAACAATTGAAACCGCGATGCAGTACTATAATTTAGTACAATCTGGAACACCCTTTGAAGAATTGGTTGATTTGAATAAAATCACTGAAGCCAATTGTGACCTGGGATTTGTTTCATTGAGTGATGTCCATCCTCAATTTCGAAAAACTGTTCAACAGTTAAAGCCCGGCGAATTCAGTTTACCAATAAAAGGTAAATACGGATATACCGTTCTGAAAGTTGAAGAAAAACGTGTCAAACTCCTTCTGACAGAATACGAATTTGCCAAACAGAAAAACGTACTGAAGGAAAAATTGGCCATAGAATATCAAGATTCCTTGAGAAATGACTATGTATCGAAGATGGCAAAAGCGTTAAATATTGTCTGGTTTGAGGATAATTTACCCTATCTGTTCGATATTATTAAAAAAGCCGAAAGTAAAGATGATTTACCGGTTCATTATGATGTTCAGGGTCGTTTCAGTGAACCAATTTGCAGTATTGATGGAACGAGCTATAACTATTACGGTTTGTTACCATTTATTTTAAAATCAAGACAAGAACATCTAAAAGCAATTCGAGAAATTACGAATTTGAAAGACTTTATCGCCGGGATTATTGTACGTGAACAGTTACTTGCTCAGGCAAGGGACATGAAACTCGATAATTCCCAAAAATTTCAGCAGCAGTACAATAAAAAAATTACCAAACTGAAAATTGACAACTGGACTCAAAATTTCACTGATACCGTCAAATTTTCCGAAGCGGATTATTCGGATTATTATGATACCAATGCGGCAGAATTTAGAATTCCATTGCGAAGAAACGTGTATGAAATCTGTCTTCCTGATAAAGAAATAGCCAATAGGTGTATCCAGCAGTTTCATGAGGGTGAAGATTTTTCGAAGATTGCCAGTAAATATTCTCAATTTCATCAAACGAAGTCGCCCGATGGCTATTTGGGACAACTATCATCAGAAGAACTTGGAAAATATGGTGCGTCTGTGTTTACTGCACCCTTAGGTGAAATCGTAGGACCGTTTCAATTTGATGGCGCTTATTATTTGTTTCTTTCAACCGAGGAAATTCCAGGACAATTATTGTCGATTCAACAAGCGAGACCGATTATCGAAAAAAGGTATCGACAGGATTTAGCGCGTAAAAAAATGATGGATTATTTTCTAATAAAAGAAAAAAAATATCATGTTCAGATAAATTATCAGATACTGAAATCAATTCAATATCAGGATGTTGGAAGTAAAGGGGGAACTGTTGTAAATGGATAAACTACGTGTTATTGTATTATTATTGGTCCTTCAATCTGTTCTCTTTGGGGGAGTTACGGGGAAAATATCCGGTAATGTTATTGAAAAAGAAACAGGGAGACCACTTCCTGGATGTAATATCGTTTTGCAAGGAACATATCTGGGCGCTGCGTCCTCGGCAGAAGGAGATTTTATTATACTGAATATTCCTCCGGGCAGTTATAATATTCGTGCCACAATGATTGGTTATGCACCTTTCACGATTGGAAACGTTTTTGTCTCAGTAGATCAGACTACTAACATCAGTATCGAGATGGTTATTGAGTCAATTCAGGGCGAAACCGTATTGGTGGTGTATGATCGTCCGAATGTTCAAGCAGACCGTACATCGACACAGGTTCACATTTCAGAAGAGGTCATCCGGGATTTACCCGTCCAGGAGGTCAGTGAATTGATCGAAATTCAATCTGGTATTACTAAAGATGCCGGGGGCGGACTGCATGTTCGCGGCGGACGTGGAAGTGAAGTCGTTTATTGGATCGACGGTGTACCGGTTACTGATAGTTATGACGGAAGTGCCACTGTTGAAGTCGATAAAAATGCAATCCAGGAATTGCAGCTGGTCAGCGGAACATTCAATGCTGAATATGGTCAGGCCATGTCCGGTATTATCAATATTGTAACGCAGACCGGAAGTGAGAAGCTACATGGATCTTTAGATGTATATTCCGGTGGATATTGGTCAACAACTGACAATATATTTGTCGGAGTGAATGACTATAACCCATTTATGACGCGGAATATTTCTGGTTCTATTGGTGGTCCATTGTTAACAAAAAAACTCCGCTTCTATCTTTCCGGCAGGCAGTATTATAGTGATGGTTGGTTAAATGGGTACAATTACTATAAAACAACCGGGGCTGCCGGGGACAGTAGTATCGTACCTATAAACTGGCAGAGTAAATACTCGATTAATAGTAAATTGTCATTATTTGTGACTCAAAATATCAATTTACATATTAACGCACTGATAAATGACCGTAACTATCAGGATTATGATCATTTCTATAAGTGGAACCCCGATGGGAATCCTTTACGTTTTGACAATGGTCAAAA
>CAZAKB010000068.1:0-8408 GCA_964485475.1 uncultured bacterium | reverse complement strand
GTCACAAATGAGCATTTAATGAAATTTGGAGTTGAATACCGGACCCATATTTTAGAACAGGAAGATTTTTCGATAACGTATAAAACCGATGATCAGAATGTTGAAATTGAACCTTTTGAGCCGGATACATTAAGTTCATCGACTACTTCTCACGGTTATTACCAGGAAAAACCGGAGGAGTTTAGCATATTTGTTCAGGATAAGTTAGAATTTCAGAGTTTCATAGTAAATATTGGTTTGCGTTTTGACTATTTCAACTCTAATGGAAATGTGCTTGCCGATCCTGAAGATCCAAATATCTACTCACCCTTTAAACAAGAGCATATTAGTTTGACAATGGCGGAACGAGAAGCCATATGGTATAAAAAAGCAGATCCTAAAACCAGTTTCAGCCCTCGTTTAGGTCTGGCATTTCCAATAACCGATCAGGGAGTAATTCACTTTTCCTATGGTCATTTTTATCAAATGCCATCATTTCAATATTTGTATAATACAGGATTAAAAGTTACGACCAGTGGTGGAACTTCCGGCCCTTATGGAAATGCCAATCTGGAACCCCAAATGACAATAATGTACGAATTGGGTTTACAACAACAGCTGATAAGAGATTTATCCTTGGATTTAACGATGTTTTATCGGGATATCCGAAACTGGGTGAGCACCAGTGCGGTTATTCCAACTTCGATTGCGGGTGTTTCATATGTACAATATATAAATAGAGACTATGCGAATGCCAGGGGAGTTGTACTATCGTTAAAGTACAGTATGTCAAATGCGCTGTATGCTAATTTAGAATATACGTATCAGATCGCTGAAGGTTCTAATTCCGATCCAAACGATGAATATAACTCATTATTAAGTAATAATGAGCCAACCCGCTATATCACACCTTTAGCATGGGATCAAAGACATACCTTAAATGGCGCGATAACCTATAATCGTAACCGATGGAATACCGCATTGATTACCCGGTACGGCTCTGGTTATCCCTATACTCCATCCATTGGAATATCGACGCGTACCGGGTTGAATGCCAGTTCAGTATTACCCTCAAACAGCAGAAGAAAACCGGCCACTTTTGAAATGGATTTCAGGGTCAATTATTCAATGCAAATTAAGAACTACGGGGTTTCGTTCTATTGTAATGTAAATAACTTGCTTGATGCCCGTAATGCTACAAGTGTATTTTCCGATACTGGTGAACCTGATTATACGAACAGTACCGCGAATGTTGGGAGTGATGTGAACCGGACAAATACCGTTGAAGAATATATTAAATATCCACATTGGTATAGTGCGCCGCGGGAAATATTGTTTGGAATAAAAGTATCATTTTAAAGGGATTATAGATGAAGATTCTGCGAACGATTTTATTCTTTGTTATTTTGATTCAGTTTGGTTTTGCATATGTACCTTCCGATCATCGGGGAGATCCCAATTATCAACGAAAAACAGAGATTGACGGTAATTTAGTACGTGCTAGTATTTTTAATTATGGTTTTGCTGGACGAACAAGTGGTAGTGAACCGACGCATGTACCTTTTGAATGGCCTAAAAACACTGGTCAGGAATACATGGCGATCGTGGCCGCTTTTGTTGGCGCAGAAGTGATCGATGAAAGTGGAACTCTTCGGAAAATCGTTATTACACCACATTATCGTGAGGATCCCAACAGTATCAGTCCTTCTTGGAATTTTGAACCGGTTCCGGGATTTCTCAACGAAGAATCTAATTTGATTGCAAAAAGTACAATCGAGGATTCGTGGCCGATATCCTGGCCAGATAGAATAACCGATGAGGTTGATCCCGGTTGGACTGGCTCCTGGAATGGCTATTTTGGTAAAAACCAGTTTAATGCGGATCAGGAAATATATTATGAATGCTCGGACGATAAGTATAATCGCTTTAATTATTTTCCGGATTCAACCGATGATACTCGTCATGGATTAGGGCTATTAATGAAAGTTCGGGCAATGGCCTGGTCGCAGATTTTAGTGAATGATGTTGTGTTTTTTCTGCATGAAGTGACCAATGACGGTACCAAGAATCTTGATAAAACTGTATTTTCAATCTGGCTTGCGGATATGGTTGGTGGTGATAATGATACCGATGATGATACTCCTTCCTTTGATTTATTGACGAACGTGGCCTGGTGTATGGACGCCTATCCCTATGTGGGGAATGATGCATTCGGAAATACTCCGGTCGGTGTTGTAGCGACTTCCTTTTTGGAAACGCCGGGTAACGGAGTTGATGGAATCGATAATGATGGTGACGCTGATTTACATCCGGAATTATTATCTGAATGGTCTGATTATGAAACCCTGGTTCCACTATTTACCAATGATGACTTTAATTCAACTACATTGTCGGTTGGAACAAAAATCGTGTTAATCGATGATGATTACAGTCGTCATATCATTTCATTTCCTGGAGACACCGTTGTCGTCTCGCAGGGGAAAATTGATACTTTGAACGTAGGTGATATATTGGTAGAAAATGCCGATAATCTGATTGACGATGATCATGATGGCTTGATTGATGAGAATATTGACCTGCACCTTGATCGTTTGACGATTGATGGTATAATTCCGGTTCGGCATATTAACTATAAAGCCTTTAACGTTGGTGATATTGTCAAGCGCGGCTTACTGGTCGCAGGTGATACGGTAACTTACCGACAGGCGACTCTTGCACCGATGATTGATGAGACCCGCTACGATCTTGTGGATAATGATCGGGATTGGAGTGCTATCACTGATGACAATGGTCTTGATGGAAATTCTTACTCCGGTGATACCGGTGAAAATGATGGTATGCCTACTTCCGGTTATGGCACAGGATTAACCGGAGAGCCGAATGTTGATCTGACCGATGTTTCTGAGTCTGACCAGATAGGTTTGACGTCAGCAGCATACATTGCTTCCGCTGAAAATACAACTGGGTATTCTGATAGTAAAATGTGGCGTGAATTCTTGACACCAGGTGAGTTTTTTGATCCGACCATCGCACTTGAAGGTGATTATAATCTCCATATCAGTTCCGGGTATTTCCCAATGTCTGTGGGACAAACAGAGCGAATCTCAATTTCGGTGAACCTTGGTGTTAATCAAAGTGACGCATTACGGAATAGAGATGTTGCCCAAAAAACCTATGATATGGATTATCAATTTGCCAAGGCTCCCCGGGCGCCTCAGGTCACAGCTGTTGCGGAAGATGGAAAGGTGACTATCTATTGGGATGATCTTGCCGAACAGTCTTATGATAACTATATGGCCGATTTGGGAGCAAATGGCTATGATTTTCAAGGCTATCGAGTATATCGTTCAACGGACCCGGCCTTTTCAGATCAGTATCTAATCACTGATGCTGACGGTGTTCCGACATATTATAAACCCATTGCCCAGTTCGATTTGGATGACGGGATAAACAGTGTTGATTCTTCACTGGATATTAATGGGATAAAATTTGATCTGGGTGATGATACCGGACTTCAGCATACTTACGTCGATGAAAATGTCCAAAATGGGCAACGGTATTTTTATGCAGTAACTTCCTATGATGCCGGTGGATATATCTTGGAAATTGCACCA
The DNA here is from genome assembly GCA_964485475.1 of uncultured bacterium. Taxonomy (GTDB): domain Bacteria; phylum Fidelibacterota; class UBA2242; order UBA2242; family UBA2242; genus B118-G9. The sequence continues at coordinate 4,815 of CAZAKB010000068.1, read as the reverse complement.
TCGGAATGTCCGATATATATTCAGCAGCTTTCAGATGGAACTGTAGAAACCGGGACAAATGTAGCAGAAGTGACCCCGCACGTTAATCCAGCAGGTTACCTTGAACCTGAAATTAGTTTGAATCACATTACAGGATCCAGCTCCAGTCAGATCGCAATCAGTGTTATCGATCCACTGGCAATTTTAGATCGAAATACCTATCAGATCACTTTTGAAGACACTATTTACAAAGCGTCGAAATTAAATAAAGAAGATACACTTACTACAAAAAATTACACACTTGTTAATATTACTGATCCTTCTTCTCCCGATACGCTAATTGATCAGGCAGAAACCATGAATACAGGAGATGAAAATTTAGTATTGGACGGCTTTCAGTTGTCATTTACCCTAGAATCCGTCATTGAATTGAACAGTAAGATATCTATCTGGAACGGTGACGACACTACTATTTTTAAACCGGAGTTAAGACGCTGGCAAGATGTTGATAAAGTCGGATCCCGGAAACCCTCGGATTATCGAATTACTATGGGGGATGTTGGTATCAGCAGAAGTACTGAAATTTCGATTTATTGGGGAACAGTTACGTTACCGGAACAAGATGTGAATTTCAAGGTAGAGAATATTACAGAAAATAAAGAGATTGACTTTGCTTTTTTCGAATTGAATTTGGAAGGTGGTCCCGGTAAGTTAACCTCTGATATCGGTGAATCGGATGTCATTATTTTTATAGAAGATAAAGTAGCTGAAAATGGTGATACAACAAAAGTTTTTACCTGGCAATTGTTATTAAAACACTTATTAGTTGATTCACTAAAACGATTCCCCGAATCCGGCGATGTGTTAGACTTGATTGTAAAAAAACCGTTTCTTAATGATGATGTGTATGAATTTACAACTTACGGTGCGGAAATTGATAAAGATGCAGTAAAATACGAAATGAAAAATATCAAAGTAGTGCCGAATCCGTACATTGCAGCCAATACCTGGGAAGCAAAAAATCCCTATGATTCCGGTCGTGGACCACGTGTTATTCACTTTAATGGTGTTCCAAAGGATTGTGAAATTACTATTTTCAATATCGCCGGTGAGATCGTGGACCAGTTTGAGGTACATAATAATATCAATGACGGAATAGCCGAATGGGATTTATTATCGAAAGATAATTTATCGATTTCATACGGACTTTATTTATTTCACATAGAGGATTTATTATCCGGTTCTGTACAGACCGGCAAATTTGCGGTTATAAAGTAGGTGATGGAATGATGAAAAAAATACTGATGATTATATTACTAATTGGGAATTTAGTTCTAGCCCAATCCATATCAAAAGTTGGAACCTCATCGGCCAAGTTTTTAAATGTTCCTGTGGATGCGTGGGGTGCCGGGCGGGGGCAGGCTGTCGTCGCTGGATTTAATGATGTTTCGACCATTTTCTGGAATCCATCGACCATTACCTATTTAGATAGAGCAACAGCCCACTTCAGTTATACAAAATGGTTTGAAGATATTAATTTTAACTATATTGCTGCGGTTTTTCCCTATGGGGCCAGTGTGTTTGGCATTAATTCCACATTTTATCAGACTGATCCGATAGAAGTAACAACAGAACTGTATCAGGATGGAACCGGTGAATATTATTCGGTCAGCAGCCAGGCATTTGGTTTGGTTTATGCCAGAAAACTAACCGATAACTTTTCATTGGGTGTCAATACTAAATATATCATCGAAAATATTTATCATTCGTCGGCGACCGGTTTTGCACTCGATATTGGCGGTCGTTATACCACACCATGGAAGGGGATTAATTTAGGTTTTGCTATTACAAATTTTGGAACAAAGTTACAGATGACCGGTGAAGATCTAATAGTAACCGTTGATCCCGATCCATCAAACAGCGGCAACAATGATGTAATCAATGCCTATTATGATACGGATGCATTCGATATGCCTTTGGCTATGACAATCGGAGTTGCCTGGGATGCGTTCCATACCGAGCTTGGCAAAGTAACTTTCGAAGTTGACGGACTTTATCCAAGTGATAATAATTCAAGTGTCAATGCCGGTCTGGATATTTCACTATTTCGGGATTTGATCTATTTGAGAGCCGGAGTAGCCAACCTTTTTCTGGACATCATGGAACCACGGTATTCATTTGGAGGAGGATTAAAATATCCTGTTCTTGGAAACATGACATTATGTGTTAACTATGCATATCAAACGCATGAATATTTTAATAAAAACGAACATATTTCTATTTCAATAATATTTTAAGAATGCTAAGAAGATCAATTAATTGAATTGTGTTTAACAAACTCTAAAAGAAGGAGAGACAAGATGCGTAAAGTTACTATGTTAGCGTTTGCGTTACTGATGATGGTATCATTTAGCTTCGCAGCGAATGTGACTTTCAAAGTCAACATGATGGCCCCGATTGATCAGGGAATATTCAATCCGACATCGGATTATGTTGACATTGCAGGTTCATTTAATGGATGGGACGGAGCCAGTCATCATCTGACTGATGCTGATTCCGATTCTATTTGGGATATCACCATTGACATCGCTGAAGGAGATATTCAGTTTAAATTTCGTCTGAATGGTAGTTGGGATGCTGGACAATGTGAAACAGATCCAAATCGTACCCATACTGTTTGTGCCGGTGATCAGGTTCTAGATTTATGGTACAATCGTGAAAGTGTTGCACCTGTTGTAATATTTAAAGTCGATATGCAGGATCAGATCAATACCGGTAATTTTGATCCGAGTTCTGACTATGTTGACGTTGCCGGTTCTTTCAACGGCTGGGACGGGGCAAGTTATCATTTAGCTGCTACTCCCTGTAATGATGCAATTTGGACATTGGCAGTTTCTGAAGGTTTGGCAGTTGATGATGTACTTAATTTTAAATTCCGGATTAACAGCAGCTGGGACGCCGGTATGTGTGACTCTGATCCAAATCGTACACACACGGTTGTTGCAAATGTCCAGGAATATTCAGACTTCTGGAACCGCTACGACTACAATTTTGCAGTGACTTTTGAAGTCAATATGTCCTATCAGATCAAACAGGGAAATTTTATTGTCGGTACTGATTATGTAGATGTTGCCGGTAATTTCAATGGCTGGGATGGTGCTAACCAACATCTGACCGATGACGATGCCGATTCTATATGGGCAATTACTCTCGATAGTCTGATGGTCCCTGGTGATACACTCTATTTTAAATTCCGGATCAATGGTAGTTGGGATGCCGGTAAGTGTGAGTCTGATCCTAACCGTGAATATATCACCGAAGGTGGAAAACAGGTTTATTCAGATTGGTGGAATCGTTTTGATCCGAATTTCGTCGGATCCGATGTCCAGTTTTCCGTTAATATGAATGCCCAAATTACTGCCGGCCTCTTTGATCCAAGTGTGAATAATACAGTAAAAGTTAAAGGAAGTTTTGATGGTTGGGCAGGTACGAATATGTCTGATGATGATTCGGATGGTATTTATACGGTAACATCGTCTGTACCGGTTGGTCCAATACAGTATTTATTCACGTTTGTTGATACCGCCGGAATTATTGTATCTGAAACCTTGACCCAGAATAGACGATATACTGTTGAATTGTCAGCTGAAACAATAATTCTGGAAACTGTTTGGTTCAATAATGTTCAGGCAGTAACATACGGATCAGGGAATATTACCTTTCGGGTTGATATGACAGTCTTGCAGGCCCTAGGATTTTACGATAGAGCTCTTGGTGATTCACTGGAATTACGTGGTGGATTTAATGGCTGGGGATCCGATGCAGATCGCTCAACAATTAATATGTATCGTCAAACTGGTACAGAAATCTACTTTCTGACAATTCCTTATGAAGGATACACCGGTGATAACATTGCGTACAAGTTTTTCCTCAATTTACACACTGGAGCCGATCATGCCGGTGAGGATTTCTATGAGTATGAATTACCATCATCCTGGGGTGGCGGTAATCGCTGGTTTACATGGCATGGAATGGACCAGGATACATTGATGCCGATTCAGACATTTCAGGATTATGTAACTGAAGGTGTTACATCTGAAGATGACTCAGTACTTGTACACTTGAGAATTGATATGACTGATGCACTTACCTATGAAGAGGATGCGTTTGAACCGGAGAATGACCGATTATTTTTTGCTTGGTATGATGCTTGGGGAGCTTTGCTTCAAGGCACTGCTGCTCTGAACGTCCCGGATGATTCAGCAAAATATGAATATCATCCTACCGATGTTGAAAATATATGGGAATGCTCCTTTTATATTCACGGTCCGGCTCCACATGCAATTATATACAAAACCCGGTATATTAAATCGGATGGTACTGAGATAGAAGAATCAGGTCCTGGTGATAGCTACGGACGTTATCGGACTCAGTGGATTAAACCAACGGCCGCAGGTATTTTACCGGATGAAGAAACATTAGACGTTGTTCTCTTTAGCACCGAGGGGACAGCTCTTGAAGTTGAACTGGAACCTTTTGCAAATGGTCTTGTCTATAATGAGATCGTTAAAAGCAAAGTGACATTACCCAGTGCAATGAAACTTAATCAGAACTATCCGAATCCTTTCAACCCGACTACCCAGATTAAATTCTCCATTACCCGTGCGAATGATGTGACGTTAACCATCTACAACATTCTTGGCCAGATGGTAACGAAAGAATCTTACACTAATTTGCAGGCTGGGAATTATTCTTTTCTCTGGAACAGTCGAGACCTGAACGGTAACTCGGTGGCTTCCGGTGTATATTTTTACGAGCTTAATGTTGGCAATGAAT
>CAZAKB010000067.1:12240-16149 GCA_964485475.1 uncultured bacterium | reverse complement strand
AACCTCACCTGATCCATGGTCAGAGTAATCGGATCAGAACCCGGCAAAGCCAATAGGCGCACTGTGATTGTATTATCATTTGGATTTTGACTGATGACTTCCGCTCGTTCATTGGCAAGCGGACCATCGGTTATAAGAACAATTATTTTAGCTTCGGTACTGGCCGGAGCCGGCGCAGACTGCTGGATCGGTGGCGGTAATACGGCCGGAACTACAGACGGTTCATATATCTCTTCGGACTGTTTGCCAAAACGCCAGCTTAAGGTAAAAAAGGTACGCGAAGTATTCCCGAAATTTTCAGGAGCTATGGCTATATCAAATTTAAAACCGGCAACTTGTAATCCGGCACCATAGCTGATGCCGCGATCAGAAAAACCACCTCGGACCAGAATCATATCGCGGATGATGTACTCAGCCCCTACCTGGTATCCTAAAAAGTCACCGCCCTGTACATGCAAATCCGCCGCTACCAACAAATTTGGCACATTAAACAGATCAAAATAACTGATACCGACGCCAACCTGCATTGGAATAGTTTCTTTCAGTTTGCTGGAGGTATTCCATTTCAGTGAGGAATTCAGATTCTTGAAAACGGCTCCAAGGGTGATGCGGTCGCCAATATAAATTGCCGAGCCAATATCAATGGAAACACCTTTTGCTGAATATCCCGCCAGGCTGTGATAAAGATATTTCCCGGTTACCCCAAGCGAAAAATTATCCCCAATCATCTTGCTATAACTGAGCATCACGGCGCTCTGTAAATCGGAAAAATTCTGCGTCTCATAACCGTCCTGATCCCGTCCTTCGATGTTATCGATAGATAATTGAGCCCAGGCCAAGCCAACACTGCCCCAGGAATTCAGCGGATAACTGAATGCCATATCATAGTAATTTCGATCATAGCCCATCTTTGCCAGCGTTGCATTAAAATGTCCGTCGTACAGCATCCCAATCATGCCGGGATTAATAAAAATTGCCGAGGCATCTTCAGAGCATGCAATCGCCACGCCCCCCATGCCAAAGGCTCTTGAACTATTATTCAAACTGAGATAAGTACCGGCATATCCGCCACTCTGCGCAAAAACAGTTCCGGCCATTAACCAGATAAAAAAGAGAGTATATACTATTTTGATATGTCTATCTGAGAACCGCCACTTTTCCAATTTTTTGATCTCCTTGACTGGTCTTCACAATAAAATAATAAACACCATTCGCCACAACATCATTGTCACCGTTGCGGCCGTTCCAGTGCATGGTCTTTGTCGGAGTGTTTGCGAGAACCTGTTCCGCTTTATATAAATCAATCACATGATTACCTACTGCATCATAAAGAATAATATCGACGAAAGTATTGTTGGTAAACAGAATATTGAACGTCGTCCCGTTGCCGTCATCAGGATTGAAGGGATTTGGATAAGTAAATACATATTCCCCCTTGGGCACTCCCTTGAGAAACATGGGACTTGAATAGTTCGGAATTTCATCATACGCAAAAGCCGTATAGTAATAAATCGTGTTATCAACCAAATTAACATCGGTAAAAATTTCATCCGTCCCGTCATATATTACCGTTTCCGTCGTATCAACAGTCTGTATAAATGTATCGGTGCTGCGAAGGATGATAGTGCTGACAAAGTCCTCATCGTTGGGATCACGCCAGTGTAACTTTAATTGCCCTGAGCCATTTTCCTGAACTTTAAAATCAGAAATAGGATTAGGCGGAAAAGTATCGGTTGGTGATATAGTGGTTTTCAGTGAATCCCAGGTTCCACTGAAATAGTTCAGGTCAGGATCGATGAATTTCAGTGAGTCCAGTGTAAATACTGCTAATCCGCTGTCTGTCGCCACAAAAGATACATTAAAAAATGTCCCCGGGGCCGATACAAACCGGCCAGCTCCCAGCATTACCGCAACCATATATATCATACTGTCCGAAGCGCTGCTGTCAGTCACGATACTTTCTGGATGAATGTCCCAGAATACTGCCCCTTGAAACAGGTTTCCCGGTGTACCTTCAAGAAACCGGACTTTCCGCTCATCGTAATTCAGCCGGAGAAAGACTGTCCGCATGGAATCGCCTTGCGAAACTCCCAATGCCACCGTAAAAGTATCTGTTTCGCTGACTTCGTCGCTACTCATTCGCATAGTAACATGAGGATTGGTCATTGCAAATGACAGTGACCCGATTAGTAGTAATATTGGAAAAATAATAAACGTTTTTTTCATATAGTTATCCGGTATTTGATTATCTCAATAACATTATTTTTCTGATTTTTTCAACTCCCAAACCCTTCAAAACCAGGAAATACACACCACTCGCCATGGCCTGACCATTGTCATTCCGGCCAACCCATTGAAGATGGTACAATCCTCCCGGGTGGTATCTATTTTCCAAAGTCACAATAGAATTTCCCCGCATGTCCACAATCGCCAGGCGGTAATTCCCCGCTTCGGATTCGGGAATATTATACGAAATCCATGTTTCCGCATTAAACGGATTCGGATAATTTTCTATGAGTAAAAAGTCTTCCGCGATGAAAGTATCTTTATCAGGAGTTATTGAAGTACGTAATGATTTGCAGTTACTATCTCGGATATCAGATTCTGTTATTTTAGGTAATGATGGATTCAGACACAGTTTGGTTAGCCGAATTTCAACAAATATACCCTCACCACACAGTGACTTCCCAAGCGATAAAAAATTCAGATCAATAATTCCTTTTTCTGTCAAGTCTTCCGGCACCAGAAGTAATTGATTCTCACTGATGTTTTTCACCCATTCACCGGTTTCAATGGATTCAAAGTGCAGTTTTGCGGGATCGAAATTCAGACGCAGATGGGCGGCCTGTAAATCATTAACTTGTTTCATATTTATCCGGACCAGCAAATTGTTGGAATATTCTTCAGAACTCAATTGAATTTCGATTGGTTTTTTGGTCGACACAGTGGTTTTCTGATTGAATGCACCTTCGTAGGTTCGGCGATAATTGGTTCCCAGCACCATCAGATCATAAAAATTCGTGGTGTCATCGGGACTAAGTTGATAAGGAGAAATCGATTCGGATGATCCTATATCAAAGCGTTTATACCAGCGACTGCTGGTAGGATTTAACCAGAAATAATCGGAAAAAAGAGAGATGTCCTCCCAGGTAACCTGACCATCACAAATTCCGGAAATACTGATTTCATTACCACCATTGTATGTAAAATCCCCAAGAATATATTTCGCCCAGGCATCAAAGCGTTCACTATTGCCACCCGCTTCGACACTGGCATAATTTTGTAAATGCTGGTAAGCATGATACTGAACTCCCCAGCGATCACGGATGTCAATATTTTGAATAAAAATCGGGGAGACACCCGGGCCAATAATATTGAATTTCAGACGGATTACCGAATTAGAATCGATCACCTCATATTCAGTATTAATCAAAGCGCTACCACCAAATTCGGCGTCGTACTGAAAAATCGTATATTCCGGATGGTCTTCATCAAATAACTCCAACTGCGATACACTTGTATCAACATAAAACCAGGAATCATTACCCCACACATCACCGTATTCCGCAGATTCGAACTCCAGAATCCGGTTGTCAAATCCAAATTGAAACGACGCAGTTTTAATGCTTAAAACAATACTATCGTTGATTACCGGCAAGAAAATATCCGCATAGAATGACAGATCATCAATCCGCTGGATTTTGCTGGCGCTCGTGCCATTTATAGATCGAAATGCCGGGTAAAACATATTCAGGTTAGCACTATCATCTTCAGCGGATGATGCCAGATCGTTTCGAATCGTCACGGGCATATTAATTGCCTGATAACCAAACTGGACAACAGTCGGATGGTTGATGTCATTCGATACCGTCGGTGAAACAGTTAAATCTTCCTTGAACACTTTAATGC
>CAZAKB010000067.1:0-12140 GCA_964485475.1 uncultured bacterium | reverse complement strand
ATGTCATTCGATACCGTCGGTGAAACAGTTAAATCTTCCTTGAACACTTTAATGCTGAACCATTTACCATAAGGACCATTGGCTGTCGTATCAATTTCAAGAGTTTCTGGGTCGTTATCCTGCCAGTCATGAACAATCGCTACAATAAATAACATACGGTTATCAACCAATAGTAATGAATCCCCGTTAAAGTCAAAACTGATTGAGTTTACACTGTCGGACTGATCCGGAATAGTAATTCCCAACCCGCCGCTGATCAGCGAATCATCAGCCCCAAAGCTCCGGTTACCGCGATCCATATACAGCCGGAGCTCGTCCACAAACCAATCGGCAGTGCTATTGGTGATCGGCCATAAGCGAAAACCTTTCAAATAATAAGTTTTGGGGTCAGCCGGATTATCTGTAGAAAATGTAAAGTTTGCAATCGCCATGGTGTCACCGGAAGCCAGGTGACGCCACTGCGTTGAAACATTATTCAAAGCATACTGAAAATTCCAGCCGTACTGTGCTTGCAACGGCACAATAAGGCATAGAATGAACATCAGTAAAAGCGCTTTATATCCTAAACGGTGTTTTAGCAATTTCCGAATCCGTTTTATCTTATTAATGTAATTTTATAGTTTTTCAATAGTCCTTCACCTTCTACCCGGACAAAGTAAATACCACTACTGGCCGGGACATTCAGTTGATTCAGGCCATTCCAGACTACGCGATATTGCCCGGCAGAATGATAATTGTGAGACAACTCCCTGACCAGTTTTCCCTGTAAATCGTAGACCGAAATTCGATAATTACCACCATTTCCGTCAGGAATTGAGTAAATAATGCTTGTCGCTGGATTAAACGGGTTGGGATAACATTCCATTAAAAAATAGTCGGACAGAAGAACTGGTTCCGGCTGTATTTCGATGCCCAAAGCTACCTGCTGGCAATTCCGATCTCTCAGATCGACATAATCCAACCGAATCGATCCAGTTTCGGAACCGGTATTTTCAAAATCGACCGTTAAAAAACGACCTTCCCCGGTGATTGGTTTTTCAAGCGCCAGAAAATTGACATCCACAATTCCCCTTTTCAATTCGTCAGAAGAATAGAGCAAAACATTTTGAGATGAAGACCCGATTACCCAGTCGCCAAGTGTCAATTCATCAAGTTTGCAGTTCAAAGGATCAAATGTGATCTTAATTTGTGCAGAAACAAACTCCGGGATATTCCTCATATCAAGTTTGGCCTGGTAAATATCCGATTTGCCGACATCCCCGACAACATTAAATACCAGTGTCGGTGAATCCGCATATACTACTGCTTTCTGGCTGAAATCACCTTGCAACGTCCGATAATAATTGGTCCCAATCACCATCAGATCGAAAAAATTAGTTGTATCATCAGGACTAAGTTCATCGGGATCATGTGACGCTGAGTCACCAACGTCAAAACGGGTATACCAGCTGGCGGAATCGGCATTCATCCAGATATAATCGGCAAACAGAGTAATGTCGTATACCGGGTCAATCAGTCCATCGCACTCGCCATCAATCAGCGTCCCTTCACCCCCGGCAAAATCGCCTAATATCTGCTTCGACCAGGCATCGTATTGTTCTGCCATATCGTCAGCATCATTCTGAAGATTCCGGTAACAGTGATAGGGAATACCCCACTGGTCCAGAATCAGCACATCAGACAGAAACAGTGGACTGACTCCCGGTTTAAGTACTCTAAAATAAAATATCCCCAAAGAATTATTCGCAATGCTTACATAATTTTCAGGGCTTAGGGAATTTCCGATAACGACTGCCTCAAAGCGTACAACTGATAAACTGGTATCACCCGGGAGAGTTGTTTCGCCATATCCGCTTTCTTCCCAGCCATTGTCCTGATATTGTTTATTATCCCAAAGGTCTCCGAAAGCGATCGAATCAAGTGCCAGGTACTGGTTATTCCACCCAACCTTGAAAGATGCATAAGAAAGACTATCACCGTTTATACTACCGTCATGAGGCAGAAATACATGGGCCTCTATGGTCAAATCAGTAATCCGCTGACTTCTGCTACTGTCACTGTCATCTAGCTCATAATAGTTAGAATAAAACATATTACTGTCTTCTTCGGCAGTCCGGTTCCGGTTATAAATATAAACCGGTAAATTCACTGCTTGAACCGTGAAATATTTCGTAACATCTCCAGACCAGGCATTCGAAGTCCCGGCCGGATTATCATCTAGGCGCCGAAAGACAATATCATCCTCATCTTTATCAATAGTTATCCCAATTTGGGCGCCGTGTTGAGTCGTGATCTCATGGTCTTCTGTGTCCTCTGTTTTCCAGTTTTGAACAATCATTGTGATGAAAAATGTTGTAGTATCTCCTAAAATTACATCTCCACCCAGCGAAAACGGCATCTGGGTATTGTTCGTTGCCGCAACATCCATACCTACAAGGCTCTGGGTATTGATTAACGAGTCATTACTACGGTCCAGACTTCCGGAATAACCATCGGTATTCTTCCACAATTGAAGTGAGTCAATATACCAGTTATCCTGATCGGTGAAAGGACGCACATTGAATTGTGTGATCTTATAATCATTATCAGTATCGAGATCAATATACTGAATCTTCATTACGGTCTTATTTTCACCGGAAGCCAGACGGCGGCCCCATTCATTGGAAGCATTCGGATAGGTAATGATCAGCCGATAATCCTCTGCCCTGGTTGTACTGAAAACCAGCAATACCATCAGGCACAATTCAATGCTTCTGCGGATCTTATTCATAACACAATCCTTCTATAATAACAGAATTAGAAATATTTTCGCTGAGTCCATAACATTTTTAAAAATAGTTTTGCTGTTGTTCAATGTCAAGAAAAACATTATTTAATGGTAAGTTATACGGAATGACCTAAGAAATTACATTAAGTGCTGATTATTTAGTGGCTGTCCGATTTTTATCATAGGTGATTTGCTCTCCGTTTTCTATATTAAATATAAGGACTTAATGGTGATTTTTAACAGAGGAAACTTTCGTTTTTAGAGCAATATTATCCGAACTTCAAATGGCAATAAAATTCCAGAAACAGTCTGATAAATCAGCACACACCAAAAAAACAGTAATTAAATCATGGCTGATTGTTACTACTGTTACGCTTTTAATTTTTTCCTTTAGGGTTTTTGGAAATAATCTGAATAGTTCTTTTCGGAACATTGCTTTGAGTACAAACGAGCCGCCGGTTCTGCTGTTTCCACTGGACACCATCTTTGCCGAAGACTCCCGACTTAATTTGAGCCATGAAACCATTCTGGACGCGGTTTACGATCCCGATCACGATGACTCTCTGCTTACAATAACAATTACAACGGACTCCGGCCTGGTCTTCTATTGGTTTGATCAGTCAACCGATACGCACAAGTTCTGGGCAAATAAAGACATTGACAGCTGCGGGTATTTTCACATTCGAATTCAGGATCCTCTCGATTCGGTATTTATCGCATCTTTTGTGGTTGATATTATTCCGGTAAACGATGCTCCCGTATTCGCTGAAATCCCTGATACAAGCGCTATTCAGGACACAACATTTTATCTGTCGCTGAACCCTTATTGGTCGGACGTGGATAATGAAGTATCCGAAATGACCTGGGTGGTCAGCGCAATCCATTCCAACGTCAGTATCACAGACACAAATGACAGTCTGTTCTGCGTTCCACCATCCGGATTTATTGGCTGGGATACTCTGTTTCTGACGCTTACCGATTTAGATGGGCTGACTGATCGGGATACCTTCAAAGTGTTTTTCCAAGATGCATTACCACCCGGTTTTACGGTTGGTATTTTCCAAAATTCAGTCGCTTCGGAACATCTGGACATCTACTTTTTTCCAAGTGAATCCATCGATTCGCTTTATTCAGCAACCATTAACGGAGACAGCACCGGCACTGAACTGCTGTCCGACATTGATCCTTCCCCGTTTCATACACATTATCGCATACAGGACAGCGGGGTTCACCTGCTCCGGATCACTGCATCCGATACAAGCGGCAACGTCGGATTAACGGAATATGATTTCAGTTCATCTTTCATATCCAAAATAAATGGTGGAATTATTTACAGCCCCGATTCGACGGTACAGCTCATCATTACAAGCGAATCGGTACCTTCCGATAATTATTTTCTTTGCTTACCCTATTCGGATAATTGCCAGACTGGCAGTGAATATTCCAAGTTGACTCCGCCGAAAAAAGCAAAAGATGTTAATGAGATGCCCTTTACATTCGTATCTCCCAAAATCCAACTGTCGAAAAAATGCACAATTATTTTCCACCAGAATAGTGAAGAACTTCAGCCTGGAATATTTGAGTGGCAGCAACAAAACTGGGTATATTTAAAAACTTATTCAAATTCCAGCAATACTCAATACTGGGCCTATACTGATAAACTTGGCAAATTTGCACTCAAGCCTAACGCACCGGAAACCGCAGAACAGATTCCGAATCATTTTTCACTGGCACAAAATTATCCCAACCCCTTCAATTCAGAAACCGTGATATCATTTCATCTGCCCGACCTGCATGGAACATCAGTAGGGGCCGTCACACAGCTAATCGTCTATGATATTCTGGGCCGGAAAGTAGAAACGATCCTGGACAAGTCGCTGTTACCCGGCCGATATACCTACCACTGGAGCAGCTCCCGACTTGCAAGTGGAATCTATTATTATTCAATTCGATATGGGCAATTTAGTGAAACCAAAAAAATGGTTCTGGTAAAATGACAATAGGACTTCGCATAAAAATCATCGGACTATCTTGCGTTCTGGCTATGACTTTTAGATGTTCTATTTACGAAGAGACTGTACCGAATGCCGAAAGCATGATACCAGTAGCCTGGGACTTTTTCGAAGACAATGAATATCAATCTGCGTATGTAAAATTCGATGCAGCTATTGATGCAGATTCCAGAAATTCCGATGCTTACCACGGTCGGGCATGGTCAGCATTATTGATGAGTGACGTATCTGCTGCAATCCAAGACTTTAACACCGCAATATATTACGGAAATTCCGGCCTAGACCCCATTGCCGGACTGGCAATTGCGTGCCAGGCAGATCAGCAATATTCCTCTGCAATCAGTAAAGCCCAATTGGTTCTTTCGTCTAATTCAAATTACTATTTTGAACACATGCCATTGATCAATTTCCGGGACCTCCATCTGATTCTTGCAATGGCCTATTTTCATACCGGCAATTTGGCCCAAACCTGCAATCAAATAATGATTCTTGAACCGGAAATATCCATCGCTCAAAATGATTCATCAACCTGGAAATATAACGATCAACCATACAATAGTTACGCTGAAACTCTGATGGCAGTAATTGATTATCTTGACGTTCTTTACGGAATGTAATAGATTTAACACAATGGATTTGAGTATTTTATGAAGGAAGCGTCCGCCCCAAAAGGCACTTGGATTGTAACGTACGGAGATATGGTTACACTATTGTTGACCTTCTTCATCCTCATGATTGTAATTCTGAATGAAGCCGAAAGCAATATCTACAAAATGCTGGATATGCTGTTATCCGAGACTGAACAGAAACTGGATTCCTATGTAACTGGACAGGCTCTTGATAAGAATATAGATGTTCAGCGCACAACCAAAGGTGTTCAGCTGACCATTAGCGGTGAATATTTTTTCGATATCAATTCCGCTCAAATTACACCTGCATTACGCCCCCTTCTCGATCATATCGGCCATACCGTCCAGCAGTCGAGATTGCTTGGCGTCGGAGGTGATCCTGAATTGAAAGGATTCCACGAGGCGTTACAAAAAAGTAACCATCGTTTAAATGTGGAAATCCGCGTTGAAGGTCATACTGACAACTGGCCGATTCGTGGCGGCCGCTATGCCAGTAACTGGGAACTAAGTTCCGCCCGTGCGCTTGAGGTAGTCAAGTACCTGAGTGCGGTATCTGGAGTTGAAGAAGGAAAATTCTCAGCCTTGGGATATGGGGAGTTTCGCCCAATTACCAGCAATGAAACCCCAGAAGGCCGCTCAAAAAACCGACGGGTTGAAATTTTTATCGACGCCGATATCACTCCCATTAATGGTAATTAATAAAGCGTTAATAACAGCAGTTTCTCTCGTCTTCAGTTACGTATCTCTCTGATTGTAATGATAATTTTCTTTCATTAATTAATTCTCATTTTTGTTGGATTCATTTCACTCCTGTAATAAAACAAAGACAAGAAATTTGATTAAACGCACACTATTTTGCTTTGATTGAATAAAATTGTTTACTCATGTGGTTTTTTTTAATATATTTGTCAAACACATTGTTACCTGATATTAAATTATTTAAAATTCCACTTTTTCTCGCTAAAACCCTAAATTTCAATCTGGAAAGGTCTATTTGGCATGGGATACATTGATGCAATTATTTTAGGAATCGTCCAAGGACTCACTGAATTTTTACCGATCAGCAGTTCTGGACATCTGGTCATTTTTGAGCATTTACTCAAGATTAACATGGACAATATTGCTTTTGAAGTTTTTGTTCATTTTGGTACGCTGTTGAGTGTTGTGGCATTTTATTTTAATGATATTGGGAATATGATAAAAAGTTTCTTCAAGGGAATATCTCACCGAAACATTGGCAAAACCTATCGTGATGATGCTTTTTTCCGCCTGAGCATTTTTGTGATTATCGGAACGATACCAGTGGTTATTGCCGGTCTGTTTCTGGAAGATTTCTTCGTATCAATATTCCACAATATTCAATTGGTGGGAATAACATTACTAATAACCGGGATTGTGATTTTGTCCACCCATTTTATTAAGCACAAAACGACAGATTTGACACCCAAAAAATCACTGCTCATCGGAATCGCTCAATCGATTGCCATACTTCCCGGGATTTCCCGCTCCGGTTTTACCATCAGCAGCGCCTTGATTGCTGGTATATCGAGAGAAGACGCCGCCCGGTTCTCGTTTCTTCTGGCCATTCCAGCTATATTGGGCGCTACTCTTTTGCATATTATCGACTTCATCTCGTCCGATATTGCCGGAATCAATATTGCCCCTCTGTTCATTGGTTTTCTAATCTCCTTTATTGTGGGATACCTGGCAATCAGATTTCTGCTTTCAGTCTTGAAAAGTGGAAAATTTGTGTGGTTTGCGCCCTATTGTTTCATTGCCGGACTGGTTGTATTACTGTTTATCGGATAGACACATAACAAGGAGTAAGTAAACCTAATGGCATTTATACTGGACGAATTAGAAAAGATTGAAAAAGGAGCATTGGCCCCGGTATATCTGTTATATGGTAACGATTTATATCTGGAAGAAGAGGCAATCAATACCCTTTCGGCGGCATTTAACCGAGATAGCAAGGGATCTGTTGAGAAACAACTCTTTTACGGAACAGAAAAAAACGACGATCCATTCATACAAAGCCTTGTCAACATTGGTATGTTCAGTTCACAAAAAATTGTGATTTATAAAGACCTTCCCAAATTGTCATCCACATACCGAAAATCGTTGCTCAAATACCTGGACCGGCCCGAGCCGAGCACTTTATTAATTTTAACATCCGGCGAAGGGCAAAAATCTTCTTTATTTACCAATGTCAAAAAACATCTTTCGGTAAAAACTCTATCCATCTGGTCACCCTCGGAGAATCAGTTTCCGGCGCTGATCCAACGGAAAATAAAGAAAAATGGATTATCCATCACTCCGGATGCACTTGATACATTGGTTCTCTCAACGAATGATTCACTCAGTCACGCATTCGCCGAAGTGGAGAAAATATCCGTTTTTGTTTCTGACAAAAAAGAAATCGACGTTGACGATGTTCGTACCGTAATCGGCGGAGATAAAAGTTTTCAGATGTCTGATTTTTTAACCGCAGTCGAACAACGAAATTTGTACGAAGCTATCCACATCTGCCTTGCCCTGATCGAAACCGGCGTCGACACCCCTTACTTTATTTCGTCACTATACAGTTTTTTCGTAAACGTCTGGGCATTCGTGCAAATAAATACTAAATCCTTGTCATACTTCCCAGCCGAAAAGCGACGGCTACAGTATGAACGGGCCTACAAGAAATACAGGGAACATAATTTCAAGGCATTATTTGCCCTGTTACTGGAGACCGATATCAAAGCCAAATCCACTTCAATAAAAAATGAAAATCTCATGATTCCATTGATATATCAACTCTTAAAGTGATAAATTAATCCGATGAAAGAAAGTTTTAAAGTTACCGATGAAGAGTTAATTCGCCGTTTTCAGGCCGGCGATGAAACCGCATTCGAAGAAATTGTCAACCGGTATAAAAATCGGTTGATGAATTTCGCCTATCGATTTGTTCTTGACCGTGAAGAAGCGGAAGATATTGTTCAGGATACATTCCTGAAGGTTTATCAAAATCGTTATGCTTATAAGGAAATCGCCAAATTTTCCACCTGGATATACACCATCACTGCCAACCTCGCCAAAACGATCCTCCGCAAGCGACGTAATCGCAAAATGTTTTTCTTCAGCCGACTCGGCCCTGAAGATAAGGATATGGACTTTCCGTCAAACGAACGTGACACTCAGTCAAAGATCGAAGGTAAATTCAACGAACAGACAATTCAAAAGGCCATTATTAAATTACCGGAACATTTTCGCACCGCAATCATTTTAAGAGATATTCAGGAACTTTCTTATGAGGAAATTAGTAATATCATCAATGCACCATTGGGAACGGTGAAATCAAGAATAAACAGAGCCCGATTGAAATTGCAGGAAGATTTACAAGAAATGCGAGGAAACGAAAAATATTAATTGCTACTTGAGGTGAGGAGTTTTATGATCAGTTGCTACCAGTTTAAGACTATCATATCACAATATATTGACAAAGATATTTCCTTCCAGGGTCGAAAATCCTTCGAAGAGCACATGGACAGCTGCCCCGGCTGTAAACAGCTCTACCAATCAATATTATCAACAAAAAACAATATGCTACAATTTGCTGAAATGACGGTAAGTGAAAACTTCCTTGGCGATCTCCGGACAAAAATTCTGGCAGAACGGAATGCCCGGATAGAAGCAAGCCTGAATAAAGGATTTTCACTCAACCGAATCCCGTCATTTGCCTATGGATTTGCAGCAGCACTTGTGGCTGTAATCATCGGATTTTACCTGCTTAAATTTCAGACAGGTTCCATCCCGGTCCAGATGCCGCCCCAGATTGTCCAGGAGAAAATCCAGCAAAAGGTACCTGGTTCAGAAAAATATCTCAACACTCCTCCGCTCATGAGCCGTGGGCAATACGCTAATTCAGAAAATACTACTGATTCACTCGAGAATTTTGACAGCCAGAATACGCATACAAGGCCGGATTTTCAAAACAATATAAAAACCGTGAAAAAAGAGTATTAGCCCGTTTATAAATTTCCGTGTTAATTAATATTGATTTTACATACAGTTAATGTTATTTTTACGTGCTGTATGGATGGAATAGTATGAATAATCTAAAAAGTACATGGATCGTTAGCGCCCTATTAATCGTTATCCTGTTTTTATTTACCGTTTATCCGTCAACGGAAGCCTTCGTAAACGTTCCCGAACTCTTTCAGAATATCTTCCGCATTCTTCTCTTTGTCGCAATTTTATCCTTAATGATTTTTCTGTTGACAGAAACGAACAACTGGTACAAACGTTGTCAAATGCTATCCCAGGGAAGTGATCAGATCCAGAAAGATAAAGAATCTTCAGTTAACGCGATTGGGCTACACTACAAAATTGACACCAGTGAAAATTATCAGCAGCTGATTCATTATTTAACCGGTATCATTCATGCTTCGCTGATGGCACAGTCAGTCTTTATCTACCTTTTTAAAGAGGAAGAAAACAGCTATATTTTGCAAGAAAGCAGCAGTTCCCATAAAGTCCAACCACTGAAATCCTTTTCCTGCGAAGGA
The DNA here is from genome assembly GCA_964485475.1 of uncultured bacterium. Lineage (GTDB taxonomy): Bacteria > Fidelibacterota > UBA2242 > UBA2242 > UBA2242 > B118-G9. The sequence goes on along the minus strand of CAZAKB010000067.1, from coordinate 2,182 downwards.
GAACTGTTCGGCAATTTTCATCTTAATCCAAAGCCTGATCTGTACCAATCGGGCCAGATTAGTCAGGATTACCTGAAATATTATCACAATCCTCCGAAAATCGGCACACTGATGCTGGTTCCTATCAGCGTCAATGGTTCCTATGTCGGTTTCATCGGGACAGACAGCGTGGATAAAGAAACCTGGGGCAAAGAGGATCTGGACCTGCTGACAGCCTTCTCAAATTTGTTTAGCAATGCGGTGCTACAAATTGATGTTGTTGATCAACAGGAAATCTATATCAGCTTCTTTAGAGACCTATTCCGCTTAAATACGGAAATTACTTTTGGCATTGAACCACACGAATTATACAAACAAGCCGCCGGAATACTGAAGAAATTTTTTAATTTTGACAAGCTGACATTTGCATTTAAAAATAAAGATCATTCATCGGTATTAACGATTGAATATGTCGAGGGATCGGAAGCGGACTATACGATTGGCCATGAAATCAGTTTGACAAAGGGTGTCTGGGAGCCCATTATTCTTCAGAATAAACCAATTCTAATCAAAGACTATGACAAAAGTAAAATAGAGTTTCGTTTTCAACCCGACGATTTAAAAATCATTCCCTTCCGGTCCGCACTTGGCATCCCGATTTCAACGGCCGCCAAGGAAGCCGGTGGAATTCTGATTGAAAGTTTCAAAATCGATCACTATACCAAAGAAGACGTCGAAACACTCAGTCTGTTTGGTAGAAATTTCGCAGAAATCCTCAATCGCCTGACTGTCTACCAATCGATGAAAGACCTTGCTATGGTTGACGGCTTGACCGGTATTTATAATCATCGCGCATTTAAAGAACGACTACAGGTCGAAATCGAACGCAGCCGGCGGTATAATTCCAACCTGACCCTTATTATCCTTGATCTGGATAAATTCAAACGAATTAACGACACCTACGGCCATTTGCACGGTGACTATGTCCTGAAAAAATCTGCGAACATTATTCGCGGCAGTGTCCGTACCGTTGATACAGTTGCCCGTTATGGGGGCGAAGAATTTGCGGTCATCTTAATCAGCGCCGATAAAAAAAGCTGTATGAACACCGCCGAACGAATTTGTAAAAATATCCATAGTTTTCTTTTTGAAAAAGACGGCATGACCGAGCGAATGTCAATCAGTATCGGCATGTCAGAATACCCCGGTGACGGCGATGATATGGCATCACTGATATCCAGCGCCGATATGGCAATGTATCGTGCCAAGCGGGCCGGGGGAAACCAGGTAATAATGTACGAACATGAATCATAAAGGAGTCCAATAATGGCAAAACGAGTAACTAAAGGCTTTGCAGATAAAACCCAGAAAGCACTAAAAGACAGTAAAAAACATTGTGCGGTATGCGGTGAACCAATCGAACTGGTAAAACATGTTATCACTCTGACAAACACAACCAGCGACACTATCCGTTTTAAAGAAAAAATGGTTGGTGTTTGCAACTGCAACCGCAGCGAAATCTATAAATAAGCATCTGCCGGTCAGGTTTATCCGGCTATATTATGCTGACAAGCATCCAATTAATCGTCATATTGATGAGTACTTTTGAATTCTAATAACTCTCAGCGGATCAGTTTAGTTCGGAAGTATTTATGTTTTGCACTATTTGCATTTCTGGCAAACAGCTGCGCTAATCACCCGCAGGTAAACAATTCTATCGCCAAATCGGATTCAAGTAAGGCCTACGATTCCAAGGCAATCGAATTTTTCATGTCCGGTGAAAATTATACCATGCAGGGCGATTATGCTATGGCTGTCCTGGAATATCAGGATGCGTTACTGTACGATAGCTGTTCTGCAACAATATACGGTGCAATGGCAAAAGCTTACATTAACCTGGGAAAATTGGAACGCGGCATTAACGTACTTAAAAAGGCTCTCACCATTGATCCCGATGACTATGAACTTCGTGAAATTCTGGCCCAGGTATATTTCCTGTCCGGAAATAATAAAAATTCCGAAGTAGAATATTTGAAGCTGATTGAGGCTAATCAGAAAGATCTTGAACTGCAATACCAATTGGCAGCAATTTATTTGAAAAACAAAAAACTGGACAAAGCTGTCGAAGTCTATGAAAGCATTTATCATTCTGATAAAACCCATGTGAAAGCCCTGGAAAAAGCCGCTGAAATTTCTCTGGTCC
>CAZAKB010000066.1:1183-16215 GCA_964485475.1 uncultured bacterium | reverse complement strand
ATGCAGCAAATGCTGATTGAGGGGGCATTACTGATTCATGCCCGAAAGCATCCGTTGATTGTCCGGGAAAAATTGAATTCTTACTTAAGACCTCGTGATTGGAAGAAACCCGAGGAATAAGGATCTATGGCCGAAGAAGTCAAACGGAAGAAAAAGAGTTTGCACGAAGATGCTGCCGGTGATGAAGCGGAACCGTGGTTGCTGACTTATGGTGATATGATGACGCTGCTGATGACCTTCTTCGTACTGCTCTTTTCCATGTCCACGATTGATCCGGTAAAACTGGAACAATTCGGCGATTCCGTGGGTGATGCCCTGGGTGGAAAGCAGAAAACAGAGAAGTTTTCACTGGCTGAAATCTATAAAGAGGTTGTTGAGGTTATTGAAGAGGAAAATTTAAAAGGAGTTGTCGAGGTTGAAACCAGCCCGAAGGGGGTTGCTATTATTTTACCCAGCAATATTTCCTTTGCTTCCGGCAGCGCAAATCTTGATCCGAGAATTTTTCCGCTATTGAACAAATTTGAATCAATGATGATCAAATCCGTATTTCCTATTGCAATAGAAGGTCATACGGATAATGATCCGATTTCTTCGCCAATTTATCCCTCGAACTGGGAACTATCGGCGGCTCGGTCATCTCAGGTAGTCCGATATTACATTGCCCGGGGAGTGCCGTCGGACAGATTACAGGCGATAGCTTATTCGGACACGCGTCCGAAAGCTCTTGGTACGACCGTTAATGAAGCTAATTCCACAGCCGATAAACGAGCGACGAATCGGCGTGTTGAAATATTTTTTCTAACAATGAGATAATTAAGGAGTGTGCCCAATGCTCAAGAATAGTGGCAGAAAAAACATAATTCTATTTAGTACAATGATCCTGATTTTATTGGGGACTGGTTTCTTGACTGCCCAGGGAGACCAGATGTCCTATCTTTCACAAAAATTAATGCTGGAAAACAGTCTGCGGGAACGTGTCACCGATGCCCTTGATAAACTTCTGGATGACATCAAATTTGTGGTGGATGTTGCCGTTGAAATAGAGTTTACTGCTCCGGAACAGATTGTAACTGTCTATGAAACTCCGAAAGAAAGCGTGCGTCAGACACCGGCGCCACCTGCAACAACTGAAAAAAAGACTCAAGGCCAGACAGTGAAAAGCCGTTCATCAGACCTGGGATTACCATTGCCCGGTTTTGAAACTCCCGAAGATGTGGTTCGGTCGGAGCAGGAAGCTGCTGTGCCGACCCTTCAGGAAGGCCCGCCGGCCAAGACAGGAACAACGGCTCCGGAAGCAGCGCCTGAATCCGAGCAGGTGATACGACAGGAACCAAAACGGACATCAACACAGGTACAGAGATCATCAATGGCGATGCCCGTGGTTAAACGCCAGCAGGTCAATATCATTATGGAAGACGGGGTGACTCCTGAAATAATTGAAAATGTACGTCAGGTTGTTTCCATTGCGTCCCATTATGACCGGGCCCGAGGTGATGTTATCAGCGTCATGACCGCCTCTTTCAATAAACGGGAAGACCAGGATGCCGCGGAAGCGATTATATTGAAAAACATTGCTGAAAAGATAGATGATCTGGAACGTCGTCAGCGAAATGCTGAACATGCAACAAAAATTGAACAGCAGAAACAGACTGAACGCCAGGCCGTGGCTCGGGATTCACTGCGGATGCAGGAATTACGTAAACAGATTGCTAATCTGCAGACCCAGCTCAATGCACCTCAAATTTCGGAAGATCAACGGGAACAGACCCGGGTATTAGCCAATGCGCGAGAAACTGAATTGGTCAACCTTAAAGATCAGTTGCGTGAAAGCAATCGCCGGCTTCAGGATTTGGAAATGGGTGCCTTGGAAACGTCACCGCCGGGATTTGCCCGGATGGACAATCTGGGACTGTACATTATTCTGGCCCTGTTTGCCCTGGCACTATTAATTTTACTAATCATTTTAATGGTCAACCGACGCACCCATCAGAAGCGACAGGAGATGGAATGGGGCTACGGGACAAAAGTACCCATGGGGCCGCGTCCACAACCGGTGATGCCGCAACCGACTGTTCAGGCTCCGGCACAGACAACTCCTTCGGTTGCTTCGCCAGCCGCACCAGTACAGGCTGCCCCGGTTGATACATCCGCTCTGAAAGAGGAGATGAAAGGTATTAAACAATCGGTAATATCGATGAGCGTCGGACAGCCGGATACAGCATCACGAGTCATTAATGAATGGTTAGGGCAAACGAAACAAGCCGAAGAAAGCGAATCGGAGTTCTAAGGAAGAAGGTAAAAATGGTAGATTTTAAAAATCTCGACGGTCTGGATAAAGTCGCAATCCTGTTTAAATCTCTGGGCAATAACCTGGCCCTACAGCTCTTTAAAGGGATGTCCAAAGACCAGATTCAGAAAGTTCGTCAGCGGATGAGTACGATTAGCACGATTCCCTTTACAATAAAAAAAGAAATTCTGGAAGAGTTCTATTTCAGTTTTGTATCGGAAAAATTTACGCCGGCTACTGAAGAGACAAAGAAACCCTTTGAGTTTTTAACCAAGCTGACAAATGAGCAGGTGATTTATCTGATCGCGACTGAAACTCCCCGGATAATGGCTCTGGCAATTGCCCAATTGCCCACTGAACGACAGGTTGCCGTCTTGCAGGCTCTCGATCCGACGATACAGCCCCGGGTCGTTACTGAGATTGGCCAACTGGGTGATATTCCCCTGGAAGGTGTGGTCAGTATTGCCAATGAGTTAAAGGAGAAATCGGCCTTTATTCCGCGTGCGTCGGAATTCAATCGTGGTGGTGGCGAAAATCTGGCGGGTATTCTCAGCCAGATGCGTCCGAAGGATGAAAAACGGTTTCTGGAACACCTTGAAAAAGAGGCACCCGATATTGTTCAGGAGGTCAAACGCCATTATTTCAGTTTTGACGATTTGCCCAAACTGCCCCATGATGTCCTGTCTGATGTACTGAAATCCGTTGAGGCTTCGGAAGTAGCGTATGCCTTAAAAGGACAATCGGAAGAGATCAAGGAACTCTTTATCAATTCTCTGCCTCAGCGGACGCAAATTATTCTCGAAGATGAAATGGAATTGCTTGAAGGTCCCCAACCCCGCCGGAAAGTTGAGGCCGCTCAGAAATCAATTGTCGATAAAGCCCGTGAACTTGAAAAAGAGGGGCGCTTCCGTCTGGAAGATTTTATGGAAGCCGATTTTATCGAGTAAAGTGTTTGATCATTCGAAATCTAATAATTGAAATGCCCCGAACACTTGGGGCATTTTACTAAACGTCCATTAGAAGTAATCTGTGAATCTATGCTAAAAATAATAAAATATCTTCTGTTTTTCTGGAGCCTAATCATTATGGGTCAGCCACTTCCGGGCCAGACGGCTGAAGATCAGGAAGCCCGGATTCAGGAGGCCCTGAAAGCCATGAACCGTATGGAGCACGCCTGTGCCTGCAGCCTGTTTGTGGAGGTATCGCAATCTGTTCCCTATCGTCCTTTGGCCCCGTTTGGTGTATTGGCTAATGAATGGATATTCAACCAAGGTAAATACGGGTATGAAGCCGGCAATCGGGAGTTACTGGAAGATATTGAGGATTTAATCCTGGATTACCGCCAGCGTCTTGTGCTGGATCCCGACAATCCGGACTTAAAATATTATATGGGGCTGACCAACGGTTTGCGGGCCCGTGTGTTTCTGGCTGAAAAGGACTGGTTGGGTGTCCTGGTCAGTGGTTATCGTATTATTCGGAATTTTAAATCCGCCCTGAAAGGCAGTCCTGACAATCCCGATATCACAATCGCTTTCGGAGTATTCAATTATTATGTTGGCCTGTCTTCGGGATTTATGCAGATTGCGTCATGGATCATGCAGATTTCCGGTTCCAAAGAGGAGGGGCTGCAGCAGATTGAGACGGCTGCCTTGCATGGTAATTACAGTCGCTATGAAGCCCGTAGCATTCTGGCGTATCTTGATCTCTATTTTGAAGCCGACTATGACGCTGCCCGGCGCTGGCTGGATATGCTAATGAACGAATTTCCTGATAATCCTTATTATAACTTTTTATATGCCGAACTCTGCATTCGGACGGGGAATCCGGCGATCGAGGCTTATATCGAGAAAATCCATCAGCGATTGCCTGGTCTGGACCCGTTCTTCCAGGAGGAGTATATTCAACGCCTGCGACTTCTGGAAGGCAGTCAGGCGTTTTTAAATGGTAATCTTGATCGGGCGGAGACTCATCTCTTGAGTTATTTGGATCATTTTGATTCCGAAATGGACTATGATCTGATCAGTGCATATTTGCGACTGGGTCAGGTTTACGATCTTCAGGGCCGGCGCACGGAGGCGATTAAACTGTACCAGAAAGCTATCAGTCTGAACAACCGCAGTAGCGCGATTATTGCCGCCAGGGGCTATTTGAATAAACCATACTCGACGAAATAAGCATGAATTTTTATTGTGAAGAAAAGCCGGTAATTGTAATTTGTACCGATGAGTCAGTTTAAGCGTAGAATCAGTAGGATTGTAAGCGTAGGAAAACTACCAATTGGGGGTGGATTTCCAGTCAGTGTGCAGTCTATGACCACACCTCACACGACGGATCTGGTGGCGATTAAGCAGCAGATTCAGGCGCTTGAAGATGCGGGTTGCCAATTGATTCGGGTAACGGTTTCCGATGAGGCAGCAGCCTTGGCGCTGCCGGAAATTAAAAAGATTATGTCTGTTCCCCTCGTGGCGGATATTCATTTTGATTACCGTCTGGCTCTGAAAGCAATCGATGCCGGTGCTGATAAAATCCGGATCAATCCAGGCAATATCGGAACTAAGGATCGGATTCAGGCAGTTTTAACAGCTGCCAAATCAGCGAATATTCCCATCCGGATCGGCGTAAATGCTGGTTCCCTGGAAAAGGAATACCTGGCGCAATACGGTCATCCCACCGCTGAGGCCATGGTGGCCAGCGCTGCCCGGCATATCCGGATTTGTGAAGATGTTGGTTTTGAGGATATTATCGTGGCATTAAAAGCCAGCACTGTGGCGCTGATGATTGCGGCGAACCGTTTATTTGCTGAAAAATATGATTACCCCTTGCACCTGGGTGTCACCGAAGCCGGACCACCTTGGCAGGGCACTATAAAATCTGCGATAGGGATCGGAACATTGCTTGCTGAGGGCATTGGCGATACCATCCGTGTATCATTGACCGAAGATCCGGTTCAGGAAGTGCATACGGGTTTTGAAATCCTGAAGTCCCTGGATCTGATCAAAAAGGGTATCACGATCATCTCCTGTCCCACGTGCGGACGGGCAGATGTGGATATTTTCGGTATTGTGACGGCGCTGGAGAGCCGGGTCAAGCATGTCCAAAAACCTCTGACCGTAGCGGTGATGGGTTGTGCCGTAAACGGACCCGGGGAGGCCCGGGAAGCCGATCTGGGTGTGGCTGGCGGGAAAAAGAGTTTTTTGCTCTTTAAAAAAGGGGCGATAATTGCCAAAATTCCGGAATCACAAGTACTCGACCGGCTTCTGGAAGAGATTGAACGTTTATCTGAATCGAAAGAGGAGATAGCATCATGAAACAAATATGTATCGGTATCCTGTTGCTAATGGCCATCGTTGGCAGTCAGGCTCAGGACATTGGTCAGAACAAAGATTTTGATTATGCCACTTACGGCCAGATGATTTACTGGAAAGCCCTCATTCCGGAAGAGAAAAAGGTGTTTCTCCACGCTTATCTGTATCGGACCTATGAAATTGGCAATGAATTAAAGCAGGACCGGAAACTGAAATCAGCGGCCCCGCGCTATGCTACCGAAATTGCCGAGCCGGTCTATAAGGTATTTCGAAATATGGATGAAACCGGAAAAAATAATCTGATCTATTGGATAGACACATTTTATCAACATGAATTTAACCGCGAGGCGAGTTTCAATAAAGCATTACATTATGCATTCCGGAAATTGAAAAGCGGTCCCGAAACCATGCATGATGTTTATAAACGCAGCTATCCGGAATAGATCGTTACCTTCGTGAAACGGTGATTGTTAGTTCATGAGTGTCACAAAAATAACGCCTGAATACCGTTTTGAATATTGTGTTTTATCTTGGCTAAACCGTCTGTTACCCAGCCTGTCTCACCTGTACCGACGGCGGATTTCAACACTGCTGGGCTATGTTCTTTTTTATATAATTCCATATCGTAAGAAAGTTGTGTTAGAAAATCTGGCGAAGGCGTATCCGGACCAATCCCTGGATTGGCGACGACAAACAGCGAAACAGTTTTACATTTATGTTACCCGATTCTATTTTGATATTTTTTCCAATTACCAGATGAGTGACCAGCGATTCAAGCGGATGGTCCACCGGATTGACAATGCCTCCCTTGGTAGCGCTGTGCAGCAGGGAAAGGGAGTGGTTATTATTCTGTTCCACTTCGGGAACTGGGAACTGATCGCCGACTGGCTGGCCCGGAACCACTACACTGTGGCTGCTATTGCAGCGCGGCTGGCTAATCCGCTGGCTGATCGTCTGATTACCGATGTGCGCACAAAAAACGGCCTGAAAATTCTGCCCAAAGGGCGCCGTCATGCGGTCAGGACCTACCGGTTTTTAAAGGGCGAACAACTCCTGTATATGGTTGCTGATCAGAATGCCGGAAAACAGGGTTCTTGGGTGCGGTTTTTCGATCAGTGGTCAGCGAGTTTTCGGGGGCCGGTGCTCTTTGCATTACGGAAAAAATGTCCGGTTCTGCTGGCTAGCTGTCTGATGGATGCAAGGGGCCGTTACGACATCCGTTTTGATCCGTTCAGCACGGCAACCCCAGCCGGAATGTCCGAAGATGAGAAGATCGTATTTTTGATCCAGGCCTATACCCGTTATTTTGAAGATTTAATTCGCCAAAAACCCGAACAGTATTATTGGATTCACCGTCGCTGGAAAACCAAATTTCCAGCAACCCTTGGCTAGAAACCGCTGTAAGAATGAAACCCAAAATTATCCCATTGGACTATTGGACCGCAAGCGACAGGACGGAACTGTATGCCACCCTGCAGCAGGGGCAGGTAATTGCCTATCCTACGGATACAATTTATGGACTTGGCGTGGATGTTTATCATCCGGGTGCGGTTGCTTCATTGCAGCGGATGAAGGGCCGGGACAGTCAAAAGCCGATCAGTATTCTCTACAGCAGTACAGAGCGGATGCTAAAGGATTTTAATCACCTGAACGACTTTCAACTGTCGGCGGTTCGTGCGCTTTTACCCGGCTGTGTAACCCTGTTGCTGCCGGTAAAATCCGAAGAACAGTTTCCGGCACCCTTTACCTACAACGGAATCGTGGGGGTCCGGGTGATCAATCTGCCAGCTTTAAATGCGCTTCTGTTGGATTATCCGCATCCGATTTCAACGACCAGTATTAATCCGGCGACCCAGAAACCGGCCTGTTCGCCAGTGGAAATTCAGAACTATTTTTCTAGTGAAATTAGCATTATTATTGATAACGGATTTACTGGTAATATCCAGGCGTCAACCATCATTAAAGTGCTTGAGGATGGCTGGAAAATAATTCGTGTCGGTGTTTTATCGAACACGTCTGTTGATATAATTTTAAAATCCCTGAAATGAGTAAATCAATGGCTGATTCAATTCAAAATTCCTTTAAAAATTTGCCCTCGGTTCAGCAACTGATCGATAACTTTGCGGATAACCCAGTGAGACCCGCCATCCTTGCGGAGATAGTCCGCCAGGAATTGGAACAGGTGCGGCAGGAAATAGGTAAAACGAATCTCTGTCTGAAATCAAAGAAACAGGCCGTCGAAATCATCATGCCGAAGATTAAAAACCGTATTCAACAAATGCTTGAAACTCCGTTGAAGCGGGTCGTCAATGCTACCGGTGTTGTGCTGCATACCGGTCTGGGACGGGCACCATTAGGCGAGCGGGTCTTTCAATATTTAATGAATATTGCCTCCGGATATTTGAACCTGGAGTTTAATATAGAGACCGGCAAACGGGGGGAACGGCTGGATCTGACCGATGATTACCTCTGTCTGTTAACCGGTGCGGAATCCTCCGCCGTCGTCAATAATAATGCCGCTGCCGTGATGCTGACCCTGAATAGTCTGGCGAATCGGAAAGAGGTGATCGTTTCGCGGGGGGAACTGATTGAAATTGGCGGTTCCTTTCGACTACCCGATGTCATGCAAAAGAGCGGTGCAAAAATGATCGAAGTGGGTACTACAAACCGAACCCATTTAAAAGATTATGAAAACGCTATCATCTCAAAAACCGGCGCAATCCTGATCGCCCATACATCCAACTACCAGGTCCGGGGCTTTACCGCAAAACCGGCTGAGACTGACATTGTGGCACTGGCTCATCAGCATGGAATTCCCGTGATTCTGGATCTGGGCAGCGGCGCGCTGATAGCCACCGATCGGCTGGGCTTACCGTCTGAACCGGTTGTTGCGAATGCAATTTACCAGGGATTTGATGTGGTCACTTTCAGTGGTGATAAACTGCTGGGCGGTTCCCAGGCTGGACTGCTTGTGGGTAAAAGGGAATTCATTCAGAAAATCAGAAAAAATCCGCTAATGCGGATTTTACGCTGCGATAAGCTGACCCTGAGTCTTTTAGCACTGACCCTGAGCTGTTATGTTCTAAATGAAGAGCGACCAGATCTGCCAACAATGACATTTCTAACACGGGATCGGAGCAAACTTCGGTCGATGGCAGAGAATATTATCGACAATCTGGACACTGATACCCGTCAGTGTTTAATGATTGAAATTTGTGAAACCGTGACCGAGGCCGGCAGCGGTTCCATGCCTACAGAAACCATCCCTAGTATTGCCCTGCAAATTTCAGTCAGGGGACTCAGCGAAGATGCCCTGGCCCGACGATTCCGACAGCAAGACCCGCCGGTGATTGGATATATAAATGAGCGTCACTTTTATCTGGACCTGAAGGCTGTCGCCGATATAGAAATTCCGTTTATTACAAATGCTATAAATAAAGTTGCCGTTTCTTTAAGCAGCAAAATGAACGAATGAATAAAAAATGCGTCCTGTTTTAATCGGAACAGCCGGACATATCGATCATGGAAAATCAAGCTTGATCCGGGCCCTGACTGGCACGGATCCTGATCGTCTGCTTGAAGAAAAACAACGTGGCATGACGATTGACATTGGGTTTGCTTTTCTGAATGAAAATATTGCCTTTATCGATGTTCCGGGGCATGAAAAATTTGTCAAGAATATGGTCACCGGCGCCAGCAGTATCGATACCGGTTTGCTGGTGATTGCTGCGGATGACGGGATTATGCCCCAGACCCGGGAACATTTCGATATTCTGTGTCTGCTGAATGTCAGACGGGGCCTGATTGTGATTACAAAAACAGATCTGGCTGACCCTGACTGGACCGACTTGGTGGAAGAGGAAATCCGGGAATTTGTGCAGGGCAGTTTTCTTGAAACTGCCCGAATATTCAGAGTGTCGTCAGTCAAAGGAACTGGCATTGCAGAATTAAAAGAATACCTGCTGCGTCTTCCTGAGGATATGGAAATATGTACCGATAAAGCCGACCTTTTCCGCCTGCCCGTGGACAGGGTCTTTAGCTCCCGGGGATATGGGACCGTGGTAACGGGAACGGTGATCAGCGGTCAAGTGAAGGTCGGTGATGAGTTGGAACTCCTGCCACTTCAGAAAGCGGTGAAGGTGCGGGGCATCCAATCTCACAATCTTAATGTCAATAAACTGAGCGCCGGGCATCGGGCTGCGATTAATATTCAGGGTGTTGAATACAGTAGCATCAACCGGGGTAATGTGCTGGCTGTACCGGGCTGTTTTAAATCCAGTCAGTTATTGACTGTTATGGTGAATCTTCTCGCGACAGCAAAACCGTTGAAATATAACAGTGCTATCCGGGTTCATATTGGGACCGGTGAATATCTGGCCCGGGTTCGCCTGATCGGACAAGACCGGCTGGCGCCGGGTGAAACTGCGTTTGCCCAGCTGATTGTCGAACAGTCACTCAGTGCGGGGTTCCGGGACCGTTTTATTATTCGGCAGTATTCTCCTATGGTCACTATTGGTGGTGGTGTTGTTCTGGATGCTATCGCCAGGCCGTTGCGTAAAAAGGATCGGGCCTTGACTGAAGTGATGGACTATTTAATCAGCTGTAACGGAACGGAACTCATTGGCCGGCATCTGGAGCGGCATGCTCTGACATTATATAGCGAACAGGATCTGGTGATTCAATTTTCAATGCCCATAGACCGAATTCATAACAATCTTATCGAACTGGCCGCCACTGGTAGCGTTGTTAACATGGATAAATATTGGGTATCCCGGAACCGGCATGAACAGCTTAAAACCACGATTCTCACTCTTCTGAAAGGGTACCATTCTCAGCATTCCTTATCTTCGGGAATGGCCCGCTCGGAATTGCTCGAATCATTAAAAATTCCGCTGGAATTGATGACTTATCTTTTGAAGCAACTTCTCGATGACAAATGGGTAAAGATAAATGGCGAAAAAGTGGCCCGGTTTGAATTTCAGATTGAGTTTTCTGATAAGCAGCAGGGGTTTATTAATATCCTTGAAAAGAATTTAAAACAGGCGGGCTTCAATCCTCCGGACCTCAAGGACATCTATCAACGCAGCCCGCTATCTGAAAAGGATGTCCAATTGATCATTGCCTTTTTATTGGATGAAAAACGCATCGTGCAGATTGACAGGGATAAATTTATCCATGCGGAGATTATTGCACAAGGCGGTCGGCAGATTCGGGATTATCTGGGCAAAAACCCATCGGCAACAGTCAGTGCACTGAAAGATGTCCTGAATACCAGCCGCAAGTGGGCCATTCCGATCCTGAATTACTATGATAAATCGGGACTGACCGTCCGGATCGGTGATCAACGTATATTAAATGAAGAATAAACCGTATCCTGTTCATCAATTATAAAGGACTGTTTTCAATATTTCATACTTCTGAACGATTCCGTATATTAAAAGCCGAACTGAAATGACGAAAAACAAAGAAAATATCGACGAATCCACACCGGTCATGCGCCAGTTTAATGCCGTTAAAGCCAAGTATCCCGATGCCTTGGTACTATTTCGCATGGGGGATTTTTACGAAACCTTCCGGGAAGATGCCAAAACCGCAGCGAAAATTCTGAATATTACCCTAACCAAGCGGGCGAATGGTAAAGCCTCCACCGTTCCATTGGCCGGTTTTCCTTATCATGCTTTGGATAATTACCTGCATAAACTGATCCGGGCCGGACTGAAAGTCGCTATCTGTGAACAGATGGAAGATCCCAAACTGGCCAAAGGTATTGTCAAACGGGAGGTGGTGGAACTGGTAACCCCAGGGACCGCTATTACCGATAATTACCTGGAAAAGGAAAAGAACAACTATCTGGTGTCGCTTATCTTCGATGAAAACGTTGCCGGTATGGCGACTATCGATGTCTCCACCGGTGAGTTTTATCTTATAGAGACTGTACCAGAGCGCCTGAAGGAAACCGTGATGGCCCTTCAGCCCTCGGAAATCCTGTGTCCCGAACATCTGCAGAGTGACGTCAATACACTGTTTGCCAATCAGGTTCTGCGGATTACGGTGATGGATGATTTTTACTATTCCCGTGAGATGGCCTACGAAACCCTGATCAATCATTTCCGGACCCGGTCATTAAAAGGCTTTGGGTGTGAAAAGGCCCTCCATGGAATCATGGCGGCCGGTCCAATCATCAGTTATTTACGTCAGAATCATCAAACCAATCTGGAGCATATTTCCAGTCTGCGGCTGCAGAGTGACAAGGACTTTGTCCTGATCGATGAGTTTACCCAGCGTAACCTGGAGCTCTTTCGCAGTATGCAGACCGGTGGTGACCGGGGAACCTTGTTTAGTGTGATAAACGAAACCATGACACCGGCGGGCAGCCGTTTGTTGTTGAAATGGATTCGTGCACCATTGCAACTAATCTCTGAGATTAAAAAACGCCATGATCGGGTTGAGTTTTTTCTGACCGAACATGAACGACGGAATCATTTTCGAAAAATCCTTGGTCAAACCAGCGATCTGGAACGATTACTGTCACGTTTATCGACAAACCGCGCCGGGGCCCGGGAACTGAATAATCTGAAAACTACCTTGGAGTTGATCCCGGAAATTGTTGAGATTATTGATGACGATACTATTTTCGGTGATTTTAAGGCTGAGCTGCAGCCGTTGGAATCCTTGGTAAAATTATTGAATGAGTCCATCAAGAACCAGGACTTGCCTTTGTCCATTCGGGAAGGCGGATTTATCCTGGATGGTTATTCCGGGGAACTGGACGAATACCGTTACATCATTAAACATGGCAAAGAGTGGATCCTGCAGATGCAGGCCGGGGAACGGGAGAAACTGGGCATTCCGACCCTGAAAGTCGGTTACAACCGGGTTTTTGGGTATTATATTGATATCACAAAACCTCATGTGGACAAGGTTCCGGAAACCTACATTCGCAAACAGACCCTGGTGAATTCCGAGCGGTTTATTACTCCGGAACTGAAAGAGTACGAAGAAAAACTACTAACCGCCGAAGAAAAAATAGCGGCCCTGGAATATGAGATGTTTCAGGCAATCCGTGAAGAGGTTCTGAAGGAGATTGTCAGTATTCAACGCAATGCGGCGGTGATTGCAGAACTGGATGTGCTTTGCTCCTTTGCGACAATCGCGGACCGCAATAAGTATCATCGTCCGGAAATGACCGAGAGCAGCCGGATTTATATTAAAGAGGGTCGTCATCCGGTGGTGGAATCTCTGTTGCCGCAGGGTGAGAACTTTATTCCCAACGACACCGATGTGGACAATAAAGAGAACCAAATTCTGATCATAACCGGCCCGAATATGGCGGGCAAATCCACTTATCTGCGACAGGTGGGCATCATTGTATTGATGGCCCAGATGGGCAGTTTTATTCCGGCCGAAGCGGCGTCTATCGGCGTGGTGGACAAGATATTTACCCGGGTGGGAGCCAGTGACAATCTGGCCGCCGGGGAATCGACGTTTCTGATGGAGATGAATGAAACCGCCAATATTCTGAATAACGTCACACCCCGGTCATTAATCCTGTTGGATGAAATCGGTCGCGGCACATCTACCTATGACGGTATGTCCATCGCCTGGGCGGTGACGGAATACCTGCACCAACACAAAGAGGTTGCTGCCAAAACGCTTTTTGCGACCCACTATCATGAATTGACAGAACTGGAAAAGGTTCTCAAACGGGTCAGGAATCTGAATGTCGCCGTCAAAGAGTACGGAGACAGGGTAGTGTTTTTACGAAAAATCATTCCCGGCGGCTGTGATAAAAGCTACGGGATTCATGTGGCCCAGATGGCGGGCATACCCCTGGAGGTAATTCACCGGGCCAATGAAATCATGGCCAATCTGAGCAGCGATGAACGGGTCTTGCCGACGGATAAACTAAAGTATAAAAAAATGCCGGAACCCGACCGAAACCAGTTGGGGCTATTTGACCAGCGGGAAAGTGAATTGCGTAAAAAACTCAACGAAGTGGATGTCAATACCATGACACCGCTCGAAGCACTCGCGAAACTGAACCAATTAAAAAAAGAATACGGCAGTTAAGTGCGGGAACAATCCCGTGGGAAACCCGGTTTAATTTTCATTATGCTAAAACGAATCTATTCACCCATCGATAAATTTACGTTTTCCACCTTTTTTCTGGTCAGCCTGATGCTAATGTTTTCTCCGTCTCCGGCCCTGGCGCTGGGCGATAAGTATGCCGGAGAATTCTTGAAAATTGGCATGGGCGTTCGGGAAATGAGTTTGGGCGGTTCAGTTATAGCGAACCCGGGAGGGGCTTCCGCGGTCTACTGGAATCCAGCGGCACTGGCGGCAAATCCGCTACTCTCCGGCGAATTTATGCATACTGAAGAGTTTGCTGGTGTGCTCAACCTGGATTATGTGGCATTGGCCCTGCCGGGATTAGCGGATTGGTCCTATGGTTTCGGGTTTTTTCGGTCAGGAGTAGATGGAATTCCTGATACCCGCTCGGCCCTGATCGATGAAAACGGCAATGGCGAACTGGACCCCGGCGAGCGCCTGGATTTTGGAAAGATCGGGACTTTCGGCGCCAGCGAAAATGCTCTCTTTTTCGCTATGGCCAGACAGATGAATTCTCGGCTGAATATCGGCGGAACTGTAAAGACATTATATAAATCTCTGGGAGTTACCAATGCCTGGGGTGTCGGTTTTGATCTGGCCACTCAATATCAACTATTTCCTGATTTTCTCTTGGGTGTTATTCTCAGAGATGCAACAACAACATTTTTGTATTACCCCGATGGGAACAATGAATTCATCGCGCCGTCTCTGCAACTGGGCGCTGCATATAGTCTTAGTCCTGTATTTCTGCCGGTGATTTTCCGGCCGTCGTTTGGCCTGGATATCAATCTGGAAGGGGAGACGAACCAATCCGATCTGAATCTTGGTTTCATTAGTGCCGGTGTTCGTCTGGGCATGGAAATGCAGATCAAAGAGCATATTATGCTGCGCATCGGCAGGGATAACCTGGGCAGTGCCCATCTGGGCTTTGGACTGAAAACACCTGTTGGTAGTCTGGATTACGGGTTGGCGCTGAGCGGTTCCTATGCCGAATTAGGGCAATCTCACCGGGTAGGGCTGACGTTGCATTTTGTGGAGTTGGGGAATTACCTGAAAAAATATCTATAACAGAAATTAGTATCCAAAAAGCAGGACTAACCGCCAAGGGCGCTAAGTTATCGCAAAGTACGCAGAAATTTATTATGTAAGAGATTAGCGCTGGCGATTGGATCCTCCGAATCTGAAACCTGGCAACCGCAAATTTTAAGTGTCGGAGTATATATTGTCCGCCTGAAATCGGGCAATCTGTCGAACTTGCGAAAAACGGTATTCGTAAAGTAATTCTGTTATTAACGTTTAGAATTCTCCATATTTCTAGACTGTGGGCGTTG
>CAZAKB010000066.1:0-1083 GCA_964485475.1 uncultured bacterium | reverse complement strand
CAGTACATTACCCTGGCCTTCGGCCCGACACCACAAGGTTTCACGAAAGTGGTCAACACAGAGATAAAAAGAGATAAAAAAGATAAGGACCGAAACAATATTATGGCCAATGTTGCTATCAATAATTATGGGCGCAGGGAGGAATATTATGGCCAGAAATCTGAATTCTTTCAGGCGGGATTCTCTTTCTGTCTTAAGTATTATACAGATATGTACGGTACACTCGTTAATAGTATTATGGGTTTGAAAAAATAGGTAATTGAAAATACTTTTTTAATGGCTGCAGAGTTCCACTTTGCAACCATTTCAATATTATTTTGATGAATTTCGCGGATCGAAAGGTTTTACGATAACACTTTTGGTAAATTTTGTAAACACCTTTCCCGGTGGCATATTTTTCCGCTTCCAGACGTATTTGCGTTTAGTATAGATGACCGGAACAAGGTTTGAGTGTTTGGCCTTGCTGTAGAAAGCTGTAATTCCAGCAGCAAGTTCTATAACTTCATTGGGGATAGAATCCTGTTTATTGGGATTACGTACAACTACATGAGAACCCGGGCCGTGCTCCGTATGAAACCAGAAATCCTCGGGCCGGGCATGTTTGAAACTGAGCAGATCGTTGTCTTTGGCACTTTTACCAACTAGAATTTCCCGATCCTTAATTAAAAAACGGTGATAGGGTTTATGCTCCTCGGAATCAGGACTGGCCTGTTGCTGAATAAAACGGGCTGGAATCCGCTGCTGAATTTGTCGCAACGTCTTGAAGTCCGTGCACTCTTCAATGGCGTTCAGTTGACTGGTAATTTCCTGAATCAACTGCCCCGACTGTTTGATGGATTCCTGAAGTTCAGTCCGTGAATCGTCAATCTGGCGACTTTTTTCATAATACTTATTGGCATTTTCGGCGGCGTTGAGTTTCGGGTTCAGGGGGATGTAAATCTGCCGGCCGGGGTTTTTCGGATCTGTCAATTCAATTTCAGTGGTATATCCTTGAATCCGGTGAAGATTAACCAGCAATGTATCGGCCCATTCGCGGTATTCGTCAGCCGTGGGCAGATTCCGCAGGTCCGTTTTCTGCTTGGT
>CAZAKB010000065.1:0-16292 GCA_964485475.1 uncultured bacterium | reverse complement strand
GTGTATCCGCATTAATTTCAGCAAATAATATTCGCAATAAAAACCAGCTGAAAGTTGGACAGGTATTAAAAATACCAACCAGCAACTATTATGCGGCTGCAACAGTGTCATCGGATCAGGATATTGTTACTCATACTGTCAAAAAAGGTGAGACACTCAGCGAAATCGGCGAACAATATGGCATTAGTGTCAGTAAAATACGATCCCTTAATAATTTGTATGGAAAACGATTTATTTATCCGGGACAGCGACTGAAAATTCCGGTCAAGAAAACGCAAACAACTCAATATTCCTCCACACCATCGGGCAAAACGAAAATTATCCACGTTGTCAAAAAAGGCGAAACACTGGGCGAAATTGCCGATGCTTATAAAGTTGGTCTTAGTAATCTACGCGCCTGGAACAATTTGTATGGAAGTCGATTCATTTATCCCGGGCAAAAAATTGTCATCTATAAATCTGCCGGAAGTTAATCGATTTTGAAAAAATCAGACCGTTTATTATCCATTATATTTCTGAGTATCATCGGACTCGTAGTCCTCGGATTGTTTTTTAATGTTAACTGGTCCCAGAAGTCCTCTGCAGGATATTTACGGGGAAATGTGGCCGTTGTTGATATTAAGGGAGTGATTGTATCTGCTGAAAAGATAGCTGGCCGGATCAATAAACTCAGATTGAATCCATCGATAAAAGGAATGATTATCAGAATTGATTCTCCGGGTGGTGGTTCGGCGGCATTTCAGGAATTATACACTGAAGTGAAACGGGTACGGGAATCGGGAATACCAGTTGTGGCATCCATTGCCTCGGTAGGCGCTTCTGGTGGTTATTATGTGGCCCTGGGAGCTTCAAAAATCGTCGCAAATCCAGCGAGTGTAACGGGAAGTATTGGTGTGATTATTGATTTTCCGGTAGCGGTTGAATTAATGGAAAAAATCGGTATCACCATGCAGACCGTAAAAAGCGGCGAGTACAAAGATGCCGGTTCTCCTTATCGTGAATTTACCAGGAAGGACGAAGCCTATTTGGAAACGTTGGTGCAAGACATTTATAATCAATTTGTTAATACCATAGAGATTGAACGGAAAATTGATAAAAATGAATTGTTAAAAATTTCTGACGGACGTATATTTACTGGTTCACAAGCATTGGAGTATGGGTTAATTGACACATTGGGAACATTTGAGGATGCCGTTCTCATGATAGGAGAGATGGCGGGAATTAGTGAACGACCAAAGTTAGTATTTCCGCAGAAGCAGACAATGACACTGTTTGATATACTTTTTACCGATATTGAAGAAGTATTTTCATTGTTTGCGTCGATCCCTACTCTGAGTTATCTGTGGAGATAAGGAGGTATGACCGTGACAAAAGCTGACATCGTAGACGTTGTGTCTCACGCAACCGGGCTGACTAAAGTTGACACGGAAGCTGTGATTGACGGCTTTTTGGCAACGATTACCGATTCACTCCAACGGGGAGAGCGAGTTGAATTTCGAGGTTTTGGCAGTTTTAGTCTCAAAGTGCGTAAACCAAAAAAAGCACGAAATCCGGGAACCGGCGAAGAGATCCATCTTCCGGAAAGAATTGTACCGGTATTTAAACCGTCCAAAATTTTAAAAGACAGCATCAATCAGCGATACAATACAAATTCATAATAAGTTTCGATTAAGGAGATTTTCAGTATGCCCTGTGGGAAGAAAAGAAAAAGAAGAAAGATAGCGACTCATAAACGGAAAAAACGTCTAAGAAGAGATCGTCACAAAAAGAAAATTAGATAGGTTTCCACATACATAATTTTTGGGGAGTGGTGAGGGCGGTCTGGTCGTCACCACTCTTTTTTAATGGAAGATAAAATATACAGTGTTTCCGAAATTTCCCGTGAGATTAAGCGGGTTATCGAACAGTTTATCCCACCGATTTGGGTCGAAGGTGAAATTTCAAATTTTACCGTCAGCCGAGTCGGACATGTTTATTTTTCCCTGAAAGATGAAAATGCATTGATCAACTGCGTTATGTGGCGAAATATTGCCGGTTCAATCCCGTTTCACCTGGCATCGGGAATGCGGGTGATTGTACGTGGTGATATTCTGACCTATTCGGCCCAATCCCAGTATCAGATTAATGTCAAAGAGATTCGGGCTGCCGGCATGGGTAGTCTCTTTATGGCTTTTGAAGTACTGAAAAATAAACTTAGCCAGGAAGGGCTTTTTGCACCGGAATTAAAAAAACCGATTCCGGCCTACCCAAAACGAATCGGCATAATTACCAGCATTTCCGGGGCAGCTGTTCGGGATATTATTGAAGTTAGCGGACGACGAAATCCAGCCATACAGATGGTCATCTATCCCGCCCAGGTACAGGGAGAAAAAGCCGCTGATACCATTATAGAAGGTATTGAAGTTTTTAATCGATATAAAAATGTGGATTTCATTATCATTAGCCGTGGAGGAGGATCCATTGAGGATTTGTGGGCTTTTAATGAGGAAAAACTGGTTCGGGCAGTGGCGGCTTCGGAATTGCCTATAATCAGTGCGATTGGGCATGAAGTTGATTTTACACTCTCCGATTTTGTGGCGGATTTCCGGGCACCGACGCCATCGGCAGCTGCCGAGTTGGCTGTTCCTGAAAGGAACATACTGGAGCAAAAACTTGTTCAGTACCGGAAAAGATCCGTACAGATTATCAGCCAAATAATTTCACAGAAAATGCAATTATTGGACAATTTATATTCAGGAATAATCCGGTCCAATCCTGAAAAAATCGTCACTGATAAAATTCATAACCTGACAGAGTTAAATCAACGATTACAAAATTCCGTTGCGCATAAAATTAAACAGACAAAATTGCACATGAATGATTACCGCAGCACCATTCATGCATTGAATCCAAAAGAGATATTAAAACGTGGATTTTCGATTGTTTATACCGATTCCGGTTCAAAGGTGGTTCGGTCGGTCAACGAGGTCTCAACAGGGAACAAGATTACTGTTGAAGTATTTGATGGTCGCTATAGCGCTGAAGTCAAATCGGTTAATAATCAGAAACCATAGAGGAGATACTAATGCCAAAGAAGAATTTATCATTGGAAAATTCCTTTAAAAGGTTGGATGAAATTCTGGGTGAACTTGAGTCCGGTGACGTCGATCTGGAGAAATCAATCGGTCTGTTTGAAGAAGCCATGGTACTTTCTGAAGATTGCCAGAAGCAGCTAAACGCACTGGAAAAACGTGTGAAAGTCCTTGTCGCAAAAGGTGGCGGAGACTACATTGAAGAGGATATTCAGGAGTAATTACCTATGAAAATTGGCCTTCATCTTCATCCGCAATACAAAACCATATCGAAATCATTACCTGAAATTGTTTCGTTTCTGATTTCAAAAAAGCAACAAGTGCTAATCCCTGAATTTGCCAACAACTATATTCAAATCGGGAATCCTTTGGTTGAGTATATTTCGGTTGAAAGAATCCCCAAGTTGGTCGATGCCATGTTCAGTATCGGTGGTGACGGTTCCTTTCTCGGAGCATCACGCCTGATGGCAAAAACCGGCAAACCCGTACTTGGAATTCATCTTGGTGGTCTGGGTTTTCTGTCCGATATCACAATGGAAAATTACAGGGAGCGGATAACGGCATTTTTGAATGGTGACTATAAAGTTGAAGAGCGCAGTATCTTAAATGCGGAAGTGTCTTTCGTTGATTGCCAGGAGACCTATTTCGCATTTAACGATTTTGTTATTGACAAAGGGCACGTATTAACAATGATAAAAGTCCGGACGTACGTGGATGATAATTATTTCAATACCTATCGGTCAGATGGTCTGATCATTGCGACACCGACAGGATCGACAGCCTATTCGTTGTCTGCCGGCGGACCGATCATTTCTCCTCACATCAATGTCATCGCGATCACACCGATTTGTCCTCATAGTCTGTCCGCCCGCCCGGTGATCTTATCGGATAATCAGACAATCCGGATCGATTGTACCGAACTGAACAGTGATGTTTCGCTGATTATTGACGGTCAAAATCGAGTATCGCTTGAAAAAGTGGATACCATCACAATTAATAAAGCCGATTTTTCATTGAATATCGTACGTTTTAAGGGCGATACATTTTTCAAGACTTTGCGTTCAAAAATGAACTGGGGCCTTGATGTGCGTGGCAACTGATTAAATTTACTTTGATTTAAGTCTGAAATAATTGTCGCGGATTCAGTCGGGATCCGGATAAGCAATTTCCGGAGATTTCTTGTAGATTCCTTCACATATTCTAACATTTGGTTTAAGAGGAAGTACACTTTCCAAATCATGGTGTGATCGGAACATATAAGCCTGTAAAACTGTCGTAACATTATGGTACAAAGAACCCCCTTTTTTAAAAAACTCCAAGGTAATATTGGTAAGCGAAGAATCTTCCATGTCAATACATAGACTAAGCCGGTTCATTTTTGCCATTTTCAGAATGGTTTTAAAATATTTCCATGTTTTATCGTGATCAAACTCGATTCCAAGCATAGATAACTTGATGGAAATTGTACTGAAGTGTTTTATTCTATTGATTCGGCTAATCAATTCTTTATACGGTTCTACGTATGCTTCGGTTTCGCCCAGATGCTGAATATGCTCACCAAGAATATCAACCGTCGTGTTAAAGGATTGTTTGGTCAGGTCGTTAGCATCCTCGCCAGTCTTTCCGGAAACGTATTTCCGATCTACCAGTCCTACCATAAACCGGGAAGCCACGGGAACGGTTTTGACCAGTGCATTATTCAGCCGAAGATCTGCTGTTTGTAAATAAATATACTGGAAAGGAGCGGAGTTATCAATTAATTATTGGTAAACAGTTGGACTTCGGTCATTGATTCCTTAGATTCGGGACAACTATTATGAGGATAGCCACATGAAAATGAAAACATTCAATATTGCACTGGTAGCACATGACCATAAAAAGAATGCTCTGATTGACTGGGCAAAATACAACCTTGACATGTTGAAGCCGCATAATTTATTTGCAACCGGGACTACAGGAACATTGCTGGAAACGAAATTGGGAATTACAGTCAATAAAATGCAGAGTGGTCCGCTAGGTGGTGATTTACAAATCGGGGCAATGATTTCTGAGGGAAAAATTGATCTATTGATTTTCTTCTGGGATCCGCTGGAGGCACAACCCCACGATCCCGATATCAGAGCGTTACTGCGAATTGCAGTTGTTTGGAATATTCCGGTGGCCTGTAATCGCGCTTCGGCGGATTATATCATTTCGTCAAGCCTGATGTCAGAAAACTATACCCGTGAATTACCGGATTATAGTGATTATAATGACCGTATGAATATCTAATCGATATTTAATCGAGAAAAGCGTCTGAAAAATATTGAAGTATTTCCAGACGCTTTTTGGGAGGTGGGAGAAATTTATTTATACGATTTTCCTACTTGTCTTCAGGACATCACGATTTTTTTCAGATTTCGTACTTCATTATAATAATTGATAAATTCGCTGTTGATAAATTCAATTTTCATTTGATTTTGATCTTCAATATCGATGTCAAAAACAAATTGAATATTTTTCCGATTACGACGGGATTCTACCAGTTGAAATCCTTTCATTTTAAGGTATGCGGAAAAGGCCAGATCATCGGTGACTAATAAATTCATACTGATATCCTTCATGTTAAATAATTATTAAAAGTTCATTTCAAATCCAGCCGATAGAAAAGCGGATGAAGTGTCATAATACAGATCATTTGAATGATTTATCCGGTACGAATAATTTATAAACAGATCCATTGATTTCAATACGGGAATTTTCTGTCCGGAAAACCTCTTCTCGATTTGGCTTGAGAAACTGCTCTGGTAATCCTGCCGGTTGCCCTTGCCGAGAAGCTCGTTTCCTTCTAGGTCATATACTGACCGGTTATTATAAGATTTTTCCAGGTAATCGCCGGAAATGATCAAAATAAACTGAAAAGGCATATATTGTTTTATTGACATAGATAGTTCCTGGCCAGAATAGCTATAATGGTCATCGAACAGGACCTCATCAGAATAAAATTCATCCAATACGGCAAATCGATTCTCTCCAGACAGGTTACTACGGATAAGATATTGCATCTGTACAGCCGTCAAACTACTGACACTCTGGGCAAGATTTATTGAGGCAGCGAGTTGTGATACATTTGGAGAATCGATGATATAGGTTCGTGAGAACAGTCCGTTTGGCCCTGTAGCCGAATATGTCTGATTTCCAGTATAGTCTTTGTAATAATATTCGATTCCAGTCTGTAGCGTTGTCCGTGTCTGAAAAAATTTACTGATATTTAGGGACAACACGTTTTCAAAATAACTGTAATCGGTATAATTAACATATGCCCTCATTCCCAGTGTATTTTTAGCTCGGAACATAATAGTCGGGTACAGGTAATATTTTACCGATGCAAAGCCATAAACGTTATTGTTGTCATATATATCATAGACCGGTTTGTCGATTCGAAAGCGGGCATATCCACCAAGATAAAATTCGTTTTTGCCATCACCTATCGATTGTTTTTTACTGATACCGATGTGATGATTTTGATTTTGCAGATCTGAATATTGTGAGAAGAGATTTAGATTACCATTATAATAAAGTGTGGTTTTTGACTTTGTCTGATGGAAAATAGTAAAATTCCATGTGGATATATAATCTTCTACGGGCGAATAATTCTGAAATATATTGTCCGTATAACTGCCATGAAGTTGAAAATTCAGGAATGTTTGGGCAGTGGCGGTATCGATTTGAAATATCATTAGAAATGCAAGAGCAGCCGATAGATATTTTAGTGTTTTCATTGATTTCAACCTTTGAAATAACTGATATGATTTAATTAAAATGCTTAAAGCAGTGGGGTGTTTAGCCCCACTGCTTTAACGATAAATTATGGTCTGCCTTGGCGGCGTCCTCGTTCACCTGGTCTTGGTCCAGTCATTGGACCACCCACAGGCGCTTCAATGCCCCATTCACCAAGTTGATCAGAGATTGCTGACCGGATGTCTTCGCGTGATGCACCCTGATTTCTCATTGTTTGAGTCAATTCACGAATTTGGATACGCTGTTCATTATTAAGCCCGGGACCCTGTCCCATGTTTTCCGGAGCTTCGATGCCCCATTCTCCAAGAGTTGTGGTAACGGCATCATGGATATCTTCACGGGTTGCGTCCTCGCTCTGCATGGATTCAATTAATGTCTGAAGTTCTTGTTGTTGTTCTTCGGTGAGTTGATTCCAGATCGGGGAATTATTCATTTTGAACATACGGCGAAACTCAGGATCAATTCTGTTTGGAATACCGTCACCATCGTGATCCGGTGCATTGTCATTAAAACCATCGCCGTTTTCATCGATGAAAAAGGGTGGTGTGTCCTGGGCCAGTGCGTTGGTACTCAGACCGAGGAACAGAAAGCTGGCGGCAAAAACCAGCAGCATGACTGTCAGGGTTTTTTTCTTACTCATTTTTCTTCTCCTTTTTTGTGTTTTTATTGTATGATGTGATGTTTTCATTCTTTTATTCTTTTATTGTTCTCAATGTCAACCGTGGACTATTATTACAATGATGGTGCCAAAGTTTGCCATATGTTACTAAGTAGTTATAAATGAATAAGATAAAACGATAAAACATTGCGATATTAGATGATCAATAATAATTATATCGACGATATGGTCGAAGTCGCTCGACGGTTTCGTCGAAAGCATGGTTATATATATTTAATTTATCAGAAAATAAAGTGTGTATTTACTTCAGATTATATTTCTTAATTTTATATCGAAGATTACGTTCCGTAATGCTGAGTAAGCGGGCAGCGCTGCTCTGATTTCCTTGCGTTACATGAAGTGAATTGATTATCAATTGTTTTTCCAATGCTTCAACCTGAAGTGGGAGAGAGGTGCTGTTGTCGATTGATGCTTCACTTTGCAAATCGCGCAGGTGGATTGATAAATCTACCGTAGTGATTACATCATTTCTGGTCATTATAACGGCTCGTTGAATAATATTTTCCAACTCCCGGACATTTCCCGGATAATCATATTTCATTAATGTATCCATGGCTTCTTTGGAAACAGACAGTGGGGATTTATCTTCTTCTGAACAATATTTCTGTATGAAGTATTCGATAAAAAGTGGTATTTCTTCGCGACGGTTTCTCAATGCGGGAATGGAAATGGTGACCACATTCAGTCGGTAATACAGGTCTTCCCTGAATTTTCCTTCTCGCATCAATTGCTCCAGGTCCTGGTTGGTGGCGGTAATTAGTCTGACGTCGGTATCAATCGTTATAGAGCCGCCAACCCGTTCGAAATTCCGTTCCTGAAGTACCCGCAATAATTTTACTTGTGTAGACAGGGGGATATCGCCGATTTCATCGATGAATAGTGTTCCGCCGCTGGCCATTTCAAAACGCCCTTTTCGTTGACGGTCGGCGCCGGTAAAGGCGCCCTTTTCATGACCAAAGAATTCGCTTTCCACTAAATTGTCCGGAACCGCTGACACATTTACGGCAATAAAGGATTTGTCATTTCGTGGGCTGGCCTGGTGGATGGTTCTAGCCAAAACCTCCTTTCCGGTTCCGCTTTCACCACGCAGTAATATTGTTGCCCGGCTCTGAGCCGCCCTCCCGGCAGTGTTCAATACCGATTCCATTGCAGCGCTTCCGCTGATCAGATGGTCGAAATTATATTTGGTCTTGAGAGATTCTTTTAGACTCCGGTTTTCGCTCAGGATTTGCTTTTTATCCAGAACCTTTTTAATGATGATATCAAGGTAATCAAGATCAATGGGTTTTTGGAGATAATCACTTGCGCCGGCTTTCATTACTTCCACCGCGTCTTCAATATTTCCGAAAGCCGTTACCATTATCACATCAATTTCTGGATTTAGCAGCTTAATCTTTCTAATAAATTCAAGACCGTTCATTTCCGGCATTCGATAATCGGTCAGTACAATATCGATTATGTTTTGTTTAAGAATATCTAAACCAACGTTACCGGTATTTGCCCGAAAAACCTGGAAGCCCTTCTTTTTCAGATAATTCGATAATGTATTTAATTGAGTGGCTTCATCATCGACGACTAGTAGGGAATAAGTGCCCATTATGCCTCTTCAAGTGGGAGCAGAATACGGAATATTGTACCCTGTTCTTTGTTTGGCTCGATAAAAATCTCGCCATTATGTTGCTGAACGATCTGATTGACGATTGGTAATCCCATACCGGTTCCGTCATGCTTTGTGGTGAAATAAATATCAAAGATTTTTTTTCTGTTCTCTTCGGGAATTCCATGCCCAGTATCGGTAATACGGATTTCATATTGGTTTTCATTGAATTGTGATGATAGAATAATCTGACCATCAGCAGGAGTAGCATCAAGACTGTTTTGAAGCAAATTCAGTAATGCGTGCTGCATCTGAGTCGGATCAATGGCAAGATTCCCGTTATCTCTGACTTGAAGGGAAAAATTTACACCCTTTGCTTGACTGCTGCTTCTGAAAAATTGCCCGAGTTCGTTTAGAAATATAGTCATATCGGTGGGCTGTTTTTGTAGCGCTGCCGGTTTGGAAAAATGCAGAAATTGTCGGATGGACTTGTCGATTCGTTTGGTTTCATGAACGATCGATAACGTTAATTCATTATATTCTGTTTCGTCTTCACGGGGATGAAATTCCTTAAGCAGGCGCTGGGCAATCATCCCAATGGCATTAATTGGGTTGCGGATTTCGTGGGCGACGCCAGAGGCGAGTTCACCCATCGCAGTCAATTTTTCCTGACGTTGAAGTCGTTCTTCCAGGTGATTCTGAATGGTCTGATCGGTGGCAATTAAAATGATGGTTTCTATCTTTTTATCAGGATTTCGGACGATTGAGGTGGCTATGCTAGTAATTTTATATTTACCCTGTATTGTGATTGTATAACGATTATTAAAGATTGTTTTTTCTGTTTTGAGTGTTTCAACCATCGGTTTCAGACAAGGTAATTTTACATTAAAGATGGATTTTCCAATAATTTTATCGGCAGTGATTTCAAACAGATCCACTGCGGCACCATTGAAGACTGTAATAGTACCGGAATGATCGGCGGCGATCACAGCATCTTTAAGGTTTTGCAGAATTTCACCGGTATAGGTTTTGACCCGCTGGTAAGATTCCGACAAAAGTCGGGCATTTTGTTTGACAACCATAAAGCTGAATCCGATTACCCCAACAAACAGGAAAATGATCGCAGTAAAGATAAATCGAACGCGGGTATTTCGCAGGATTCGTTGATATTGATCCATTTCCAGGCCAATTCTAAAAATACCGATATAGTCATTTTGGAAAAAGAAAGAGCCCGCAATTTCAAATACTTCCACTGTGCCAATTTTTAACAACCTGGAATTCCTTGTTTTTTCAATGGAGATTTGCAGGAGAAACGGGTCCACCAGAGTTGGGTCAAGTTCAGGAAGATTCGCGCTAGCCATCAGTACACTATAATCATCCTGTAACACGATGTAGTTAATTCCTTCCCGTTGCATGATTTGGTTTATCAATTTTCCTGGCCCCACATTATCTCGATCCGCAAATGCCGTTTCATCGTATTCCAGGATTGAGCGTTCACCGCTTATCATCAGGGCATCCAGAAGAATATAGCCCTCTTCCTCCATCATAGAGATCAGGTCATTTTTTGATCGATTGTACTCAAAACCGGCAAAACCGGTGTACAGAACCAGGAGAATAAGACTAACGATCAGGATTGTCTGAACAGAAATGGTTGATCGAAGATTGGTTTCTTTTTTCACATTGTATTTCATTTGTGACAAGGTCAATATATCGAATAAATTTTAATTATAAAACTATCCGCGCTTTGTACTTTTAATCGTTGCTTTTTATAAAAAGGAGTAACCCAATGGCAATACCAGTCAGACCAATTGACACAATAAATGGCATATTAATACCAACGCTATCCCATAACAAGCCGGCTATCAGTGACGCGGGTAAGGCACAGAGACCAATCACCATTTGGTAAGTTCCCAGATAACTGGCCCGCAACTCAACTGGTGCTATATCCGAAACGAATGCTTTTTGAGCCGGTTCGATGGCGCCTTTATGCAGCCCAAACAGAACAAAAATTATAACAACAGCGGCGATATGATGAGTGAAAACAACTGTTAAACCAACCAAAATCCAAAGACAAAATGCGATCATCATGACGGCTTTTCGACCGATCCGATCGGCTAATTTTCCGAAGGGCATCGCAGATAGCGAAGCGGTACCGGAATAGACCAGATACAATACTGGAACAAAGCTGACCCGAAAACCAAATTCTTTGGCGTAGATCATCAGGAACGAGTAACTGAACGAACCGATGGCAAAAACAGCACTCAGAATTAAAAACAAAATAAAGTTACGGCTGAGTTTTTTTGCTTTTTTGGTTTCAAACGGTGAGCGTGCGGGCCGTTTATTTTCATTTATATTTCGGATAATTAAAAATGCTCCGATAACCGATGGAATTGCAGCCAATGTGAAAAGCAGGCGGTAGCCCAGAATATTAAAGAAGAAGATACAGATCAGAATCCCAAAAACCGCGCCGAGGTGATCAGCGGAACGTAACAAACCGAAGATTTTACCTCGGGTTTTGGGTGTGGAAATATCGGCCACAATGGCGTCTCTCGGAGCGCTGCGGATTTTGCCGGCTCGATCCAATATTCTAAAGGGAATCAAATGAGGCCAGGCCGTTGATAATGCATAGCCAATTCTGGAAATTGCTCCCATTAGATAGCCGGTCCAGATAAAGATTTTCCGTTTTTTAGTCTTGTCGGATATGTAGCCGGATAAGGCTTTGGATATGGATACGACCGCTTCGCCCAACCCGTCGATCAAGCCCAGTACAGCCATATTGGCACCGAGAACCGATGTAACAAACAGTGGCCAGATGGGATAAATAATGTCGGAGCCGAGATCATTCAGAAATGAGGCCAGTGCGAAGGTTTTTACGGTTTTTTTTGTCTGTGCTGATCGTGAATTACTCACGCAATTTTCCCTTTCAATTTTCGATTCGGAAATTATAAAAGACGGTCTGAATATCCTAACTATGAATTGGGATATTCGGGGTTAGTATCAAACTTTTCCTTAATAAAATGTCATAAAAGTTGTAGCTTTCAAGACAAATTATTTTGAAATAAAACTCAGGGAAAATATATGAAACAGAAAATGAAATCTATCGTGTTTGAGTACATCGGACTGGCTGTCGGCTCGACAATCATGTCGTTGGGACTGGTGTTGTTTTTAATTCCCGGGAGAATAGCGCCCGGTGGCGTCAGCGGTATTGGGATTGTGTTACATTATCTCTTTAATCTGCCTGTTGGTCTCATAATGCTGCTTTTTAATATTCCGTTATTTGTTCTGGGGCTTAAAGTACTGGGGACGCAATTTGGCCCCCGAACGTTTTTTTCCATTATTTTTGTATCCGTAACGACGGATTTTTTTGATAAGATATTACACCTCGGTGCAGCAACGGAAAACCTGCTACTGACATCCATTTTCGGTGGCATTTTATTGGGTATTGGTCTGGGTATTGTTTTCCGGTTCAAGGGCACAACCGGTGGTTCGGATATTATCGGACAGATTATTCACAAATATTCAAATATGACAATTGGTACATCGATTCTTTTTGTCGATTTTTTCATTATCAGTTTCGCCGGCTTGGCCTTTCACGATGTAAATCTGGCTCTTTATGGTTTTATCAGTCTGTACTTTTCCAGTAAAGTTCTGGATGTTATTCTGGATGGTTTTGATTATGCCCGGTCTTTCTACATTGTTACTGAAAAACAGGATGCAATTATCGAGGCAATAACCCAGGAAATGGGACGAGGGGGTACAGAAATATTTGGAAACGGTTTTTACACCCGAAAAGAGCGGAATATATTGTTCACGGTTGTGACCCGGAAAGAAGTAGCTACATTGCGGCAGATTGTACAGCAGATTGATCCCGTTGCATTTGTGATTATCGCAAATGTTCATGAGGTAATCGGTGAAGGCTTCCGGCCGCGCGTCTGATATGACTGATAAAACCTTGAACATTTTTGACTCATATCTTATCTTTAACTTTCTTTTAATCTGCGATTATCTTTGGAAATAAATATGGAAAAACGAATTACGGTTCAAAACAGTGAATTAAAAGCATTTGTAATTGATGTTCTGAAAAATGTGGGCTTATCGCTTGAAAATGCTGAGATAACGACTGATGTGTTAATTTCCGCGGATCGCCGGAATATAGAATCCCATGGTGTCGCTCGCCTTAAACGGTACGTGGATGGAATTAAAACCGGGATTATAAAACCGGAATGCAAACTGAATATTATTCGGGAAACACCAGTGTCTCTGGTAATCGATGGTAATGGCGGGATGGGACAGCCGATTGCCTATCGTGCCATGAAGAAATGTATTGAAAAAGCCAACCAGCATTTTATGTGTTTTGCGTCGATCCGTAACTCAAATCATTATGGGATTGCCGGTTATTATACGCTTATGGCCCTTGAAAAGAATATGATCGGAATTTCTTTAACCAATTCGGCCCCGCTGGTCGTTCCAACCTTTGGAAAGGATGCCGTTATTGGTACAAACCCAATATCCATCGGTTTTCCCGGGAAAAATGAACGGCCCTTTTTGTTGGATATGGCGACATCTACCGTACCGCGCGGTAAACTGGAAGTCTATTCAAGAAATGAAGCGACTATCCCGGACTCATGGGCCTGTGATGAAAATGGAAATCCGTCGGTTGATGCCACGAAGGTTCTGGCTAATTTAATTGCCCGGAAGGGGGGAGGATTGTTTCCACTCGGCGGAGGTATCGAATTAACCAGTGGCTACAAGGGCTATGGACTCAGTGCTGTAGTTGACATTTTATCCGGAGTGCTTTCCTCGGGAACTGTCGGGACTGATGTTTACGGGAAAAAAGGATCTCCTGCAGAAGTATGCCATTTTCTGGGTGTTATTAATCCGGAAGCGTTTATGGGATTGAATGAATTGCAAGATAACATGGATTATTATATTCAAATGTTGAAAAACGCGACCAAAGCCGATGGACAGACCCGGATTTTTGTCGCCGGTGAAAAAGAGTACGAGGCCATGGAAAAAAATAAAGATACTGTGTCACTCCAGGGTAAGGTGTTCATATCTCTGAATGAAATTGGTGCGGAACATGGATTAATTTTGAAAAAAAGTAAAGAAAAAGTACAATAATTGGAGGAAAATAATATGACTATCAAAAAGAATACTGAGATTGGAAATAAAATCGCCAATACAATCCGTTTTTTATCTGCTGATGGAGTTGAGAAAGCAAATTCCGGTCATCCCGGGATGCCAATGGGAATGGCGGACTGTGCTTATGTTTTATGGACAAAATACCTGCGCTTCAATCCACTGAAACCTGATTGGATCGGCCGGGATCGATTTGTCCTGTCTGCTGGACATGGATCGATGCTATTGTATTCTCTATTGCACCTGTATGGGTACGATATGTCGATGGATGATTTGCAGAATTTTCGGCAATGGGGTTCCCGGACTGCCGGACACCCGGAATACGGTGAAGCACCGGGAATTGAAACAACCACCGGTCCATTGGGACAGGGTTTTGCTATGGGCGTCGGAATGGCATTGGCGGGGAAAATCACCGCGACAAAATTCGGCGAAAAACTTTTTAATTCTCAGCGAATTTTCGGAATTGTCAGTGATGGTGATTTAATGGAGGGTGTTGCGTCGGAAGCTGCTTCCCTGGCCGGACACCTGGGACTTGGCAATATCGTTTATATTTATGACGATAACCATATCTCCATTGAAGGATCGACGAACCTTGCTTTTTCGGAATCCGTTGCACAACGCTTTAAGGCGTACAATTGGCAGGTCATTGAAATTGACGGCCACAATCACGCAGAAATAGCAGACGCAATTGAGGCCGGGATTGCCGAAACCCAAAAACCAACGTTAATCAAGGCAAGAACTCATATAGGATTTGGAGCGCCGCATAAAGTCGATACGGCCGGCGTGCACGGTTCCCCGTTGGGAGCCGATGAACTAAAAGCCGCTAAGGAAAATCTTGGCTGGTCAAGCGATAAATCATTTTTTGTCCCTGATGAAGTCTCAGAATATTTACAGAAACGGGTAGAAGAATTACAAATCGACTACGATATCTGGATGGCCAGATTTGAAACCGCAAAAAATGAATCGCCGGATTTATTTCAACAACTTGATCTGTCCTGGATCGACAGTCAGATTCAGAAACTTAGCACTGACCTGAATCAGTCTGTTCCCGTCGATTCCGCTGCCACCCGAAAATTATCCGGCGCAGTTATGCAAAAGATTGCTGAGTATTTGCCAACGTTTATTGGTGGTTCGGCAGATTTGGCTCCATCAACCAATACCTATTTGAAAGCCTATAAATCGATCCAGGCTGGTCAATTTGGCGGCCGTAATCTGCATTTCGGGATTCGGGAACATGCAATGGGAGCGATTCTCAATGGTATGACGCTGTATGGCGGGGTAATTCCTTTTGGCGCTACCTTCATGCAATTTGCCGATTATATGCGACCAGCGGTTCGTCTGGCAGCCTTAATGGGGATTCAGGCGATCTATGTGTTTACCCATGACAGTATTTTCCTTGGGGAAGACGGACCAACCCATCAGCCGGTGGAGCATCTGGCATCCCTGCGAGTGATTCCAAATGTGACAGTCATTCGTCCGGCCGATGCAGCCGAAGTCGCCGGCGCCTGGATTACCGCTTTGAAAAATCAGACTGGCCCTACGGCGTTGATCCTGACCCGACAGGGAGTTCCAACCCTCAAACGATCCGGTGCCTTTCACATTGAGACTATCGAAAAAGGTGCTTATATCGTTGAGGAGGACTCGCCAACTCCAGATTTAATTTTGTGTGCTAGCGGTTCCGAAGTGGGATTGGCAGTTGAAACAAAACAACTCTTATCTCCTGAAGGAAAATCCATTCGGGCTGTTTCGATGCCATCAAGGGAACTGTTTCTGAAACAATCAGCGGATTACCAAAAACAGGTTTTTCCTGATGGAATTCCGGTAGTTGTAATCGAAGCCGCCAGTATGATGGGCTGGGGTGACATATTCCGTGGACCATTGTTAAAAATCGGGATTGAAACATTTGGAAAATCAGCGCCGGTAAAAATCCTGAAGGAAAAGTTCGGATTTACGCCGGAGATTGTCTCTGATAAAATCAAAAAATGGTTATTCGATTAATTCAATGACTTAGATGAAAAAGAAAAAG
>CAZAKB010000064.1:4935-16662 GCA_964485475.1 uncultured bacterium | reverse complement strand
AGTGCACAGCGATAGGCAATTGAGGCAATTTCCACCAGGTAATTGGCCACGTAATCCTGAAAGTCTTTATTCCGAAGCGCGGTAACATCTGCGACAATTTCCTGGAGTTGCCTGACAAATTCCAGAACCCGATTCTTATCAGTAATTAATTCCAGAATTTTCAATTCCTGAAGTTCCTGCCACTCTTTATCCAGAATATTGTTAATCACGCCACCGATAGCAGCAACAACCTGCAATTGGGTTGTGCCTTCATAAATATTGGTAATCCGGGCATCCCGGGCCAGCCGTTCTACCGGAAAATCCTTCATGTATCCGCAGCCGCCATGAATCTGCACCGCGTCATAGGCCACTTTATTGGCCATTTCAGTAGCCGTAAATTTTGACAATGGCGTCAGAAAACCGGCCATGGCGTTGGCGTATTTCAGTTCGGCTTTGACATCTTCACCGCGATGAGATTTACGTTCGTACATATCTTCAATATCCACAAACTGGGCGGTTCGATAGAGCAGAATACGGGCGGTTTCAATCTCAGCCTGCATTTTTTTCAGCATCTGATAAACAGCCGGGAAATGCACAATCGATTGGCCGAACTGCTCCCGTTCATTGGCATATTTCACCGCTTCCTCAAAGGCAGCCTGGGCAATTCCCAGCGCCTGCGCCGAGACAGCTAACCGTGCGCCATTCATCAGGCTCATGACGTATTTAATTAAACCAAATTTGCGTTTCCCTACCAACTCAGCTTTCGCCATATTGAATTGCATTTCACAGGTTGGTGAGCCGTGAATACCGTGCTTGTTTTCAATCCGTCGCACAAACATATTATTATCCCGATAGCGTTCGTATAGAAACATACTCAACCCGCGACCGCCTTTAGAACCCTCTTCGGAACGAGCGAGCACCAGCGATACTTCGCCATTACCGTTTGTGATAAAGCGTTTAACGCCGTCGAGGTACCATTCGCCATCCTTTTCAATGGCCCGCAAAGTAACCGACTGTAAATCACTACCGGCATCGGGTTCGGTGAGCGCCATTGAACCACTGACTTCACCTTTGCAGAATTTCGGCAGAACCCTGTCTTTCTGTTTTTCATCGCCAAATTTATTGACCGTTACCGCAATATCCTGAAGACCGAAAAGATTCATCAAACTGGCGTCGGCTTGAGAAACCATTTCAACGATTACCGTATTTACTGTCACCGGTAAATTCAGACCACCGTACTTGCGCGGCAGAGTTCCGCCGAGGTATCCGGCATCGCCGAGTACTTTCATGTTTTCCTGGGTTTCCGGTGCCCAACTGACCAGCCCGTCCCGATAATTCGGGCCCTGTTCATCCACGGCTTCAGCCCGTGGGGCAATGAAATCAGCACAAATTTCACCGGCATTTTTCAGAGTCATCTCAAACCATTCCTGAGCCTCTTCAAAGGAATGCAATGCTTCCGCTCCACGATCATGATAACCGTTTTCAAGATCGCTGACGATCTCCTTTAAATCTATATGATTAAGATAAAATTTCCGGTTGTCACTATAGAAATTATCCATTAGTTTTCCTCCTTCAGATAGCGCAGCATAACCGGGATTATCTCGCTCAGGTCACCAACAATGCCCATATGGGCGATATTAAAAATCGGTGCATCGGGATCTTTATTGATCGCAATTATTTTCTGAGACTCTTCCATCCCGGCCCGATGCTGAATCTGTCCGGAAATGCCACAGGCAATATAGAGTTTTGGACGTACAACCGAACCGGTTTGGCCAACCTGGTGATCCTTTTCTACAAAACCGAAATCAACAGCCGCGCGACTGGCACCAACTTCGCCACCCAGAGCTCGAGCCAGTTCCCGGATCAAGAGAAAATTTTCCTCGCTACCGACCCCGGCGCCGCCGGAAACGATTATGTTTGCCGAGTTAAAATCCACCTTTTTAACTTTCGGAACAATTTCCAAAAACTCACTTTTGATCCAGAGTTCATTAAAATTAATTGGAAACGCTTCAATCCTAACCGGATTATCAAGACGATGATCAGGTAACAGCATAACACCCTCCCGAACCGTTGCCATCATCGGACGGTGATCGGGCGTGATAATTGTTGCCAGGATATTCCCGCCAAAAGCCGGGCGCATCTGATACAGGATTTTACCTTTATCTTTATACTCATCAATATAAAGCTGGGTACAGTCAGCCGTCATCCCGGTTTTTAATGAGGAAGCGATCAACGGCGCCACATCACGGCCGGTGTGGGTAGCCCCAAACAGTACAATATCAGGCGCTTCGGCCTTGATCATCAGTTCAAGAATATTTTTATACGCGATGGAATGCAGATTCGCCAAACGCTCATCGGTATAATACAGCAGCCGGCTCATTCCAAATTGAAATAACTCATCACAGTTATCCGGCAGCGAATCACCGGTAAAAATCCCCACCACCTCTCCGCCAAGTGGATTAGAAAGGGTATAGGCTTTATAAGCCAGTTCAAGGCTGACATTACGGAGTTGCTTGCTGATTGGATTCTTTTCAATAAATACGACAGATTTCATCAATTAACCTCTACGTAATCTTTCATAATGTCTCGCGCCAGTTGCCGGATATCCGTTGCTTCCGTCCCGTACATCTTCAGATCGCCGCCTTTCAGCATAATGCTTTTGATTTTATGCACTTTTGTCGGGCTTCCTTTCAAACCGCAACGATCTTCATCTAGTTCCAGATCTTCCAAAGTATACGTTGGAATAATCCAGTTGTTATCAGCAGCTAGCGGCCTATCGATTTCATCAAAATTGTCTTTTAAATCTGCCCGGAAATATTGCAGCATTTTCCGGCAATTCGGATAACGGGGCGAATTGACCTCGGCCGTTACAGTCAACAACACCGGGTATCCGGTTTTAATCACTTCCGTCTGGACCTCGCCATCCCGTTCAACAATCAGATATTCATCAGTTATTTCTTTCAGTGCAGAAACATAGGTAACTTGATTATAAGTAATTTTTTCGGCAACCTGTGGACCCACCTGGGCAGTATCACCGTCGATAGCTTGACGTCCGGCAAGCACCAGATCGACATCGCCGATTTTTTTAATGGTTTCCGCCAACACATAGGACGTTGCCAGAGTATCGGCCGCGGCAAATTTACGGTCTGTAATCAACATCACACGGTCAGCGCCCATATATAATGAGTACTTTAATATTTCAACGGCCTTGGGAGGCCCCATGGTTATAACAATTACTTCGCCATCAAGTTTGTCTTTGATTGACAAGGCCATCTCCAGGGCATTCAAATCCTCCGGATTAAATATCGCCGGCAAAGCTGCCCGGTTGACAGTGCCGTCCGCTTTCATGGCATCAACGGTTACATTGGCAGTATCGGGTACCTGTTTTACCAGAACCACTATTTTTTTCATCCATCCTCCAATTCAAAAACGTTAAGCAGTTAGTTTAACATAGAAAACGTTTTTTTCAATATTTTTCTGACAATCCAGCCGGCATTTTATAATCATCAGCCAAATTCAGCACTTGGACTTTTTCGAATATCAGGGTAATTTGTTATCAAATAATAAGGATTTTTGGACATGATTCATGAAATAAACCTGGAAACCTGGCCCCGGCGACGTCAGTTTGAATTTTTCAAAAATTACGACTATCCCCATTTTAATGTTAGCACAAATATCGACATCAGCGAAGTTTATCACTACTCAAAAGCTCACAATATTTCATTGTTCAAAACAATTCTGTTTGTCAGTTTAAAGTCGATAAACAGTATACCGGAATTCCGATGCCGCATTCGGCGGCACATCGTCATTGAACATACAGTCATTCACCCCTCTTTTACTGTGAGCATAGAGAGTGATCAATTCAGCTTCTGCAATGCTGATTTCGATGAAAATATTCATCAGTTTTTCCGTAATGCTGCTCATGCCATTCAGTCCGTGAAAGAAAATCCATTCATTCAAAGCGATTCCAATCAAGATGATCGGGTTTATATTACCTGCATTCCCTGGATTTCCTTTACCGGTGTTATGCATCCCATCAATATGCATCCTGTGGATTCGGTTCCCCGGCTGGCCTGGGGCAAGTACATTATCGAAGAGGAATCAGTTAAATTGCCCTATTCTCTGCAATGTCATCATGCGCTGGCCGATGGTTATCATGCCGGATTGTTTTTTAACAGGTTCCGTGAAATAATCAGTTCGCCGGAAACATTATTTTCTGAATAATCCCTAGAAGACCAAATTTTAAATTTTGTTTTTTGCTTGATAAAAAGGAGCGATAGGCAGAGTACCGAAGGGGCCAGCACCCTGCCTTTTTGAGTTATGCTACGATGGCTAATCAACTCAAATATAATATCTCGGTCATTTTTGAATAAGCGCGGAATAATATCTCATTTTACCAATTCGATTAAGTATTTGGAGATCTGTTACAGCATCGGGGGGGGGGTCGATTATTCGAATGATATAGACCGATGATGTAGACCAATTTTCAATTTTTAAAACTTTTTATTCATGCGCTGAGTCATAGTAAATGTGACTGAGAAATGAATTGGAGGAGATAATGAAATACAGCACCCGCAACCCAAACATCATCGGATTTCTTTTCACATTGACAATCGGAATCGCCCTGCTGCTTTTTCCAAATGATACCAGTTATGCCAGATCGACAGAGAAGGGCTGGCTGGGTGTCGGCATCAGTGAATTGACTCCATCCATTCGGAGAGATGCTAGTTTGAAAGATCAACACGGTATATTAATCAGTTCTGTTTATGACGAGAGCCCTGCTGAGAAGGCCGGTTTGGAAGAAAATGACATCATTTTGACCTATGACGGAAAAAGTGTTCAATATGATGATGAACTGGTCGATTTGGTTCAAAACACAGCTCCTGATACTAAAGTAAAACTCGAAATATTCAGGAATGGTAAAACAATTGAGAAAATAGTGACCATTGGTAAAAAGAAATCCTATGGAAGTCATCACTCTATGCCCTTTAAGAAAAATATACGAATCAGTTACGGTTCACCGTATTTAGGTGTGCATATTCATGATCTGGATAAAGATCTGGCTGAGTATTTTCATGTGGAAGAACACAAAGGGGTTGCAATTACCAAAGTTGTCGAAAATAGTCCGGCTGAGAAAGCCGGCTTGAAATCCGGCGATGTGATTGTAAAAATTGGTGATGAACCAATTCATTATACCGAAGATATTCAATATTCTTTGAAAAACTATGATGATGGTGACAAGGTGCCTATTGAAATCATCAGAAAAGCAAAATCACAGACCGTTGGAGTAACTCTGGAATCAAAAGACCCCGTAAAGATAAAAATCAGAAAACACGGATTTGATCATGACTTTGATTTTGATCAGTTTGGTGACATCGACATTGATCTGGAGGATTTGGAAATCGACCTAGATCATATCCTCGATAACATGGAAAATACACTGGAGAAACTATTTGACGAAATCGGCATATAAAGAACTATCATACTACCCTTGTAAATCCCCCTGCGAATTTACAAACCCACACAAGAAAGTCAGCCCTCCCCCGGGCTGACTTTTTACTTTTGCTTTAGAACAGAAAAACCGGAACAGTTGTCCCGGCTTTCTATGGCTTTTTCCAAACAGAATTCCCTAATCCCTGGTAATGGAATCGACGTCTGCTTCCTGACTCTCGCTATGGGTTCCTTTTTCAGGTTCACGACAGCGTTCATGGAATTTACGCTGAAATTTTGCTTTCCACTGTTCTTTTCCATGCGTATGTGCTGAATCGTGATGGCCCGTCTTAAACAGGATATGGGCTAGTAGTACCAAGCCCCAGGCTTGCCAATAGCTGATGGTTCCCAATCCAAAAATGTCCGGCATCAACCAGTTCCAGAGCAATTTAACGAAGAAACCGAAAAAGAAGGCTGCAACTACCGCCAGGGTCACACCGCCAATAATCCAGGGGATTGCTCGTGTAAATTTACGTTTTTCTGTACACATTTATTTCTCCTTTATTGATTTTCTAACAATTCTTTGATCGATTTCAAGCGTTTACGCAGAGACGCTACCGCATAGCGTTTCCGGGCAATCAGCGTATTAATCGATACATCTTCGATATTGGCAATTTCCCGAAATGTCAATCCTTCAATCGTCTGTAAAATAAACACTGTTCGTTGCTCAATCGGAAGTTCTTCAATCGCTTCCATGATCGACTCATATACTAATTCTCTGGTGTGAGCGTCCAATAATTCCAGATCTTCACTATCAAATAAATTCTCAATCCCGAGATTGTCATCCGGTGACAACTCCAAAGGTTTCTTTTTTCGATACCAGTCTATGATGCGATTCTTTGCGACGGTGTATATCCAGGCGGCCAGATCTTCAATCGGTTCCATTGCATTAAAAGACGTCAGTGTTTGATAAAATACATCCTGGGCAATGTCTTCAGCATCTTCCAGACGACGAACTTTACTGCGAATATAATCTAAAAGTTTGGGATGTTCTCTTTGGTAACTTTCTGAAATCTGTCTGGTCATTATTGCTTCCATCTCGCCCTATAGGACGAATCAATAAAAAAAATAGTGTAGACTTTACAAATTAATCAAAAAATGCTTCTTTCCCGGGATAATGCATTTTTGCCCGGGCAACCTCTTCCGGGTAAACAAAGTAATCCACAATGGCTTCCGTACAGAGTAATCCCCCTCCATCAAAGAGATGAGTCTGCACGGATATGATTCGTTTTTTATATTCAATTATTTCCGCTGTCAGACTGATTTCACCTTTATCGATATAAACCGGTTTTTTATACTGCACTTCCATTCTGGAAGTCACACCGCCGGTTCCGCCAACTGTATACACCGCCCAACTGGCCACCTCATCCAGCAGGGTCGCCTGAATGCCACCATGCAGAACATTGGGATAGCCCTGATACTGGTCATCAGGTTTCCATTTGGCTTTAATAACTTCGCCATCCAGGTAGAAATCCAAGTGCAGCCCCACTACATTATGAGGCGAACAGACAAAACAGTTATACCCTTTCAAGTCAGAAAAAGGATTCTTCAATTTTTTCATAAATCAATTTTCTCCGCTATTTTGTTTCATATCACATTTTTGTAAGTTTAGCAAATTCTGTGACAACTATCCACCTTCTGTTACATCTGAATCCGGTATATTTAAGTCAGAAAAATGGAAAGACCAATGCAAGAAAATTCAAATTATATCGATTTAATGAATAAAGGCATCCGGCAGCTGGTCACTGATGCTCTGAAAGTCAGTTTCTTTAAGCCCTCACTGGCGCTGTTCATTTTAAAAAGCATTCGCTGGCAGAAACAGGCGGAAAAACGTCGTTCAAATTGGGAACAAAAAGATGTACATGTCCCGCCGTTTATGATTATCAGCGTTACCAATCGCTGTAATCTGAAATGCAAAGGCTGTTACGCACTGGCCCAACAACGTGAAAAAAAACCTGAAATGACTAGTGCCAAACTTAAAGAACTTATCGGCGAAGCCCGTGAACTCGGTGTATCCATTATCTTGCTGGCCGGCGGAGAACCATTGATCCGTCCGGATTTGTTCGAAATCACCGCCCAGTTCCCGGACATTATTTTTCCCGTTTTCACAAACGGAATGCTGTTAAACCCGGCAACCATTGCTGAGTTCGAGAAACAGAAAAACGTGCTTCCCATCATCAGCATGGAAGGCATGCGCACCGATACAGATATCCGCAGAGGAAAAGGGGTCTACGATCATCTCGTCAGAATTATCGAGCGAATTAAAAAATCCAGTATCTTCTTCGGGGTTTCGTTCACAATGACACAGGCTACTTTTGACACCCTCACCGACGAAGTGTTTATCAAATCCATAGTGAATCTCGGCCCAAAACTCTTCTTCTTCATTGACTATATCCCGGTTCAGGAAGGAACAGAAAATATGGAACTGACGCTAGAGCAGACCCGCAGTGTATATGGCCTGATGGAAAATTTCAGGGTAAAATTCCCGGCACTGTTCGTTGCGTTTCCCGGAGATGAAGAACAATTTGGCGGTTGTCTGTCTTCCGGACGTGGTTTTGTACATGTAGCTCCTGACGGTAGTTTGGAACCTTGCCCCTTTGCGCCCTATTCCGATGCCAGTTTAACTGATTTGTCATTAAAAGATGCCCTTAAATCCAGGTTTTTGAAAACCATTCGTGAAAATCGGGACAAGCTGGACGAGTCCAACGGCGGTTGTGCTCTCTGGGTACAGCGGGAATGGGTCAAGTCTCTCCTAAACGAATGACAACTTCCACAAATGCTACTTAATTGTTACCTCTACCAAATACTAGGTAAAACATAAATTACTAACATTTTTCTGTGCTTTTCAGATTTTCTCTGTAACTTTATCCCAGTTAGGAGACTTGACATGGTAAAACGTTTAATCAGCGGAATCTCTGCCCTTTTATTTATTATGAACAGTTGTAGTACCACATTAGACAATGATAGAAAAGCAGAACGGATTCATCGTGAAATCTTAACGCTGGACTCCCATACTGACACGCCTATGGATATGTTGCGCTGGGACGCTGATATCAGTAAAAATCTCGATGGCAGTCCATGGGATGGTAAGGTTGATCTTCCCCGTATGCAGGCAGGCGGACTGGATGCAATATTTTTCGCAACCTGGGTCGGCCAGGGACCACGAACTCCGGAAGGCAACCGAAAGGCGAACAGTAAAGTAGACCGAATGATTCAGGCTATTCACAATGCTGTTAAAACCAATAGCGATCGTACGGAATTAGCATTGACGGCCGACGATGC
Organism: uncultured bacterium; assembly: GCA_964485475.1. GTDB lineage: Bacteria > Fidelibacterota > UBA2242 > UBA2242 > UBA2242 > B118-G9. The sequence goes on along the minus strand of CAZAKB010000064.1, from coordinate 7,911 downwards.
TTGGCGCATTGTAAACTCCGGGAGACATGCCATCTACATCGGCATTGAAAACGGCTATGCGATTGGTCAGGATTTGGCCGAAATTGAACGTTTCTATAATCTGGGGGCCCGTTATATCACCCTATGTCATGTCAAAAACAATGACATCTGCGATTCCTCCAATGATGATCCCGAACATAATGGTTTGAGCGAATTTGGTAAAAGGGTTGTCCTGGAAATGAACCGCATGGGAATGATTGTCGACATTTCTCACGCATCATATAAAACCGTTTCCGATGTATTGGCAATCTCGAAAGCGCCAATCATTGCTTCTCACTCCTGCGCTAAGGCCATTTGTGATAACCCCCGGAATCTGAACGACGATCTCATCAAAGCCATTGCTGAAAAAGGGGGCGTTATTCAGGTTACGACTTATACAGAATATGTCAAAACTCCAGAACCTAATCCGGAACGTGATGCTGCCGAAAAAGCCCTCGATAAAAAATATCCCAATTATGATAATCTAACTGAAGAGGAAAAAAAACCGATTCTCCAGGAACATTACGAAATGATGAAAAAATATCCGCTGAAACTAGCTACTGTCAGTGACTTTTTAGATCATATCGATCATATCGTCAAATTGGTTGGTATTGATTATGTGGGTATTGGGACTGATTTCGATGGTGGCGGTGAACTCGACGGTCTGAAAGATGTCAGCCAGATGCCGAATATTACAAAGGAATTACTAAAACGTGGCTATTCAAAAAAGTATATTCAGAAGATCTGGAGCGGGAATTTCCTGCGGGTTTTTAGAGAAGTTGAAAAAGTTGGGAAGATCTACACGAAGTAACACAGAGAAACTATAGAGTTCACTGAGATTATTTTAATTCAAAATTTATCGTTACAGGGCTTTGCTCTGTAACGATTTTCATTTAATATAATGGAAATATTAAGGTAACAATAATAAAAATTGTGGTTGCAATCGCAAAATTTTACTATTTGTGCCGCTTTTCCAATACTTCCAGAATTTCATTTAATGAAATATTTTTATTGGAAAGTAATACCAGCAGGTGGTACAACAAATCGGCGACTTCTTCTTTCATTCGCGAAACATCGTCGCTGACCGCATCAATCACCACTTCTGTCGCCTCTTCACCAACTTTTTGGGCAATTCGCTTTACTCCGGCTTTAAAGAGTTTATTGGTATAAGAATCAGGTTTCGGATTGGTTTTGCGATCAGCAATGACTTTTTCTAATTCGAACAGGAAATTGTCGGCGCTTGAATTCAATTCATTAAAACAAGTATCGGAACCGGTGTGACAGGTCGGACCGGTTGGAATAGCTTTTACCAGCAGCGTATCGCCGTCACAATCAACATTCATTTCCTTAAATAATAAAAAATTGCCTGAAGTTTCGCCTTTAGTCCATAGTTCCTGCCTGGAACGGCTGAAAAAGGTCACCTTTCCGATTTCCAGCGTCTTATTGTAGGCCTCCTTGTTCATATACCCTAACATCAGCACTTTACCGGTAGAATCGTCTTGAATAATTGCCGGAACAAGTCCCTTCTCAAAATCTATTTTCATAAACGCACCTCAATATTATTTTGCTTTAGGTAATTTTTTAAATCCGGGATCGGTATTTCACCAAAGTGAAACACGCTTGCAGCCAGTGCGGCATCGGCTTTTCCATCTTTGAATACATCAACAAAATGGTCATACGTTCCAGCACCGCCCGAAGCGATCACCGGGATTGGCAGACCTTCGGCTAATTCCCTGGTAATTTCCAATGCAAATCCATTCTTCGTTCCGTCATGATCCATGGATGTCAGCAGAATCTCTCCGGCACCTCTCTCAACGACTTCCCGCGCCCATTTTTGGGTAATTTGCTTTGTTGGCGTTCTGCCACCATGTATGTAAACTATATCACCATTTTTAGTATGCTTCGTATCAATTGCCACGACTATGCACTGACTGCCGAACCGCCTGGCTAAGGTTTCCACCATCACCGGGTTGTTTACAGCGGCCGTGTTAATGGAAATTTTATCCGCGCCTGCATCGAGTAAACGGGCCACATCCTCTTCATTGTTTATCCCGCCACCAACCGTAAATGGAATATTCAGGGTTCGGGCTACTTTTTCCACCAGTTCAGCAAAGGTCGGGCGTTTCTCTACTGAAGCGGTAATGTCGAGATATACCAGTTCATCGGCACCTTGGGCAGCATAAGCGGCGCCCAATTCTACCGGATCACCGGCTTCCCGGATATTGATGAAATTAACCCCTTTTACTGTTTGACCATCGCGGACATCGAGACAGGGAATTATCCGTTTTGCTAACATAAAAATCCTTTCAAATCCACTAACTGAATGTGCCCTTCGTACAAGGCTTTTCCAATGATTACCGCATCAATTCCATCGTCATTCAATCGAAAAACATCATCGATCTTGCTGATTCCACCACTGGCAACAACAAACAGATCTGGATATTTATCCTTGATCTCCAGGTACAATTCAAACGCCGGTCCCTGCAGCATGCCGTCCTTTGACACATCGGTACAAATCGTTTGAGTAACACCCTGATTGATATAGTCTTCTAAAAATTCCATCAGGTCATGTTCCGATTCATCCGCCCAGCCATGAATGGCAATTTTCCTGTTTTTCACATCGGCACCAAGAATGATTTTTTCGCCACCGAAATTCTTTAACCAGTGTTGTACGATTTCGGGGTTTTTCACTGCAATGCTGCCAGCTGTAATCATTTCCGCACCGGAATCAAAAGCAATTTTCAGATCATCATTGGTCTGTACGCCACCGCCAAAATCAATGATCAGGTCCGTTTTAGAAGCAATCTGTTCCAGCACTTTCCAGTTGATAATTTTCCTCGCCCGGGCGCCGTCCAGATCCACCAGGTGCAAACGCTGAACGCCATTATCCTGAAATTGTTTGGCAACTTCCACAGGATTCTGATTGTATACTTTTTTAGTATCGAAATCGCCCTTTCT
>CAZAKB010000064.1:2135-4835 GCA_964485475.1 uncultured bacterium | reverse complement strand
ATCCCGGCGAATGGCCATCCGAATCGCCCGGCCAACGGCCTTGAAAATCGCTTCAATTTTATGATGTTCATTCTCGCCTTCAGCCTGAATATTCAAGGTACATTTCGCCGTATCGGAGAAGGATTTAAAGATATGATAAAAAAGTTCTGTCGGCATTTTGCCAATATATTCCCGTCGGAATTTCGCTTTCCAAACCAGTTCACTTCGCCCGGAAAAATCAATTGCCACCTGGGCCAGTGATTCATCCATGGGCAATAAAAAACCATAGCGGTTGATTCCGGTTTTATCACCCAGTGCCTTACTGAAAGCCTCGCCAACCACCAACGATACATCTTCGGCCGTATGATGCTCATCTACCTGCAGATCGCCTTTGGCTTTGAGTTCCAACCTGCAACCGGCGTGATTCACTAAAAGCGTCAGCATGTGATCCAAAAAACCAATTCCGGTATCGATATCCGTTTTCCCCTCGCTGTCGAGGAACAATTTCAATTTAATATCCGTCTCGGCGGTTTTGCGTTTTATCATTACAACCCTGGACGGAAACGCAAGATAGCGATATATCTCTTCCCAATCTTTGGTGACCAGATTTGCCTTAACTTCCTTATTATCTCCAAGGTAGATTGATTTCGATCCCAGGTTATCAGCCAGCTGAACATCGGTTTCCCGGTCACCGATTACATAGGAATTTGCCAGATCATAATTTCCTACCATATACTTTGTCAACATTCCGGTTCGCGGCTTGCGTGTCGGTGCATTGTCCTTAGGAAAACTGTGGTCGATCAGCACATCGTTGAAGATAATACCCTCATTCCGAAGCATTGACATCATCTTGTTCTGCACCGACCAGAAATCATCTTCAGGAAAGGAGATTGTTCCCAGTCCGTCCTGATTGCTTACCATTATCAGTTCATAATTCAGTTCCCGGGCAATTTTCCCAAGTGCCGTTATCACACCCGGATAAAACTCCAGTTTTTCCAGCGAATCCACCTGTTGGTCCGGTGGTTCCAGGATCAATGTTCCGTCTCGATCGATAAAAAGAAGTTTTTTCATATTTTGTCCTTTATGTGCCACAGAGGACTCAGAGTTTTTATTCTTTATTTCTCTGCGCTCCCAGCGTTCTCTGCGGTGAGTTTCTTCAATGTTTCAATTAATGTCTTATTCTCTTCCGGTTTTCCAATAGTAATCCGCAAACTTTCCTCACAGCGAATAACCCGCGACCGGTCACGGACAATAACCTGTTTACTCATTAAATATTCGAATACTTTTTCGGCTTCTCTAAATTTAACCAGAATAAAATTAGCATCCGTCGGATTTATCTTTATAACACTATCCAGTTTTTTCAATTCACCAATTAATTTCTGCCGCTCGGATAGAATAGTGGCAACCATTTTATCCTTTTTCTCAATATATGACAGGGCTTCCAGCGCCAATTGCTGGGTGGCGCCACTGACATTGTAAGGATATTTGATTTTATTGAGCAATTCAATGATCTGCGGATCGGCAAAACCCATTCCGAGTCGAATACTTGCCAATCCCCAAGCCTTGGAAAAGGTCTGCATAATCACCAGGTTTGGGAACCGGTTCAATTTCAGCAACCAGCTCTTTTCCGGGGAAAAATCGATATAAGCTTCATCAATGATCACAAGCCCGTTAAAATTTTCCAGCAATTCCAGGATATCTGATTCTTTTAACGTATTCCCTGTCGGATTATTAGGGGAACAGACAAAAATCATCTTAACATTTTCGACATTATCCAGAATCCGTTTCACATCCAACTGGTAATTTTCTGTCAGCGGGGTTTCCACAACTTCGACATTATTGATATCCGCCACAACTTTATACATGCCATAGGTCGGTGGCAGAATCATAATCTTATCGATTTCCGGTTCGCAAAACGCCCGGACCAGTAGATCGATCACCTCGTCACTGCCATTTCCCAGAAATGTACGTTCGATCATTATTCCTTTGATCGCCGCAATCCGGGCCTTCAGTTCCAGTTGACGGGGATCGGGATATCGGTTCAGATCGACATTCAATACCGAACCAATGGAATTTTCATTGGCATCGAGAAAAATACCACTATTGCCCTTGTATTCATCCCGGGCACAGGAATAGGCTTTCAGTTCGCGGACATTTTTGCGGGCCAATTGCTGAATATCAATCATTTTCGGACTCCTTTCGGATTTCCGCCAATCGAAGGGAAACCGCATTTTTGTGGGCATCCATACCTTCCGCTGCTGCCATCTGCTGAATGGCCGGACCGATCTCCTGCAAACCTTTATCAGAAATCGATTGAAAGGTTATCTTTTTAATAAAACTGTCCACCGACACGCCGCTGTAATTTCGGGCATAGCCATAGGTCGGTAATGTATGATTTGTTCCGGATGCATAATCGCCGGCGGATTCCGGTGTAAACGCCCCTATAAAAACACTCCCGGCATTGATGACTTTTTCGGCCAGTTTATCGGCATCTTTTGTTATAATGATCAGATGTTCCGGCGCATAGGCATTGGAAAATTCCATCATTTCAAATGAATTCGTCAATCGAATTATCCGGCTGTTTGCGAGCGCTTTTGCGGCTATTTCTTTGCGTGGCAACATTTGTAATTGACGCAAGATGGCTACGCGAACATTTTGCACAAGTGCTTCACTGTCTGTCAGCAGAATTACCTGACTATCCACACCGTGTTCCGCCTGGGA
>CAZAKB010000064.1:0-2035 GCA_964485475.1 uncultured bacterium | reverse complement strand
CTTCACTGTCTGTCAGCAGAATTACCTGACTATCCACACCGTGTTCCGCCTGGGACAGCAGATCGACTGCCACAAATTCCGGGTTGGCTGTTTCGTCTGCCAAAACAAGGACTTCTGACGGCCCTGCCGGCATATCGATGGCAACACCATCACGGCTAACCAATTGTTTTGCCAGCGTCACCCAGGAATTTCCCGGACCGAATATTTTATCTACTTTCGGCACACTTTCCGTCCCGTATGCCATAGCAGCCATAGCTTGTGCACCACCAATTTTAAATATTTTATCAATTCCCAAAACCTTGGCCGAGTAGAGAATCACCGGGTTAACAGTTCCATTTACATTGGGCGGTGTGCAGAGCACAATCTCCGAACATCCGGCAATTTTCGCCGGGATCGCCAGCATTAGCACCGTGGAAAAGAGCGGCGCTGTCCCGCCGGGAATGTAAAGCCCAACTTTTTCAACAGGAACACTTTTCCGCCAGCATTTAACGCCGGGTCGTGTTTCAACCACTGGCTCCGTTATCAATTGTGATCTATGGAAAACCGTGATATTATCGATCGCCAATTGGATCGCTTTTTTCAATTCAGGATCAACTTTTTCAGCCGCAATATTAAATTCCTTTTCGGATACCCTTAAATCATCCAGCTCTGCGCCATCGAATTTCAGGTTGAAATCCCTTAGTGCTGAATCACCCTTTTCTCGAACTACATCCAAAATTGCCTGAACACTTGTTTCGGCGATTTCAGCCGAATTCTGCGGCCGTTTCAGCAGTATCGGCCAGTCCTTTTTATCAGGATATTGATATACTTTCATCATTGCCTCTATAAAATCATTTTTTCTATGGGAATCACCAGGATGCCCTGGGCGCCGGCGGTTTTCAATGCCTCGATTTTCTCCCAGAATTCATCTTCTTCAATCACCGAATGAATTGAACTCCAGCCTTCAGTCGAAAGGGGCATGATCGTCGGACTTTTCATGCCAGGCAGCAACGTGCAAATGTCATCGATACGGTCATTCGGTGCATTGAGCAAAATATATTTCCGGTTGCCAGCAGTCTGGACAGCTCGAATCCTGAACAGTAGTTTATCCAGCAGCTCTTGCTTTGCAGTTAACAAATTTTCTGCAGCGACCAGCACTGCCTCCGAACGCATCACTGTTTCGACTTCCCGTAATCCGTTCGACAGCAGAGTACTCCCGGTGCTGACGATATCAAAAATCGCATCGGCCAGACCGATTCCCGGCGCGATCTCCACCGAACCGCTGATCTCGTGGATTTTTGCAGTGATCTTTTCTTTGTCTAGAAAGGATTTTAGAATATTGGGATATGACGTGGCGATATTTAATCCGCTCAAATCATTGGCATTGCGATATTCCATACTTTTTGGAACTGCAATAGAGAGCCGGCATCGGGCAAATCCCAGACGTTCAACAATTTTCAATGGCCGTTTCTTTTCCCGGTAGACATTTTCTCCAACAATCCCGATATCGGCGATTCCATCGGCCACACATTCCGGAATATCATCGTCCCGCAGATAAAGAATTTGCATTGGGAAATTACTGGCCTTTGATTTCAGTTTTGAACTGCCACCATTTTCAAAAATAATACCGCATTCGTGCAGCAATTTAACAGTTTTTTCGCTGAGTCGTCCTGATTTTTGAATCGCAAGTGTTAACATGGTTTTCCTTTCATAATAAAAAACCCGGCTCTTTTTGGGGAACCGGGTTAAAATCTTCGCTTTGAGAATCACACTATCTCATCCCAGTTCCTCTCCGGGTAATATGATGATGAAGATTATGTGTGTTTCGTATCATTTGTCTTTCAATTCCTAATAACGCATGGAAAGTAGGTTATTTTTTTAAAATTGTCAATTAAAAAGTAGAGGCGCTGTATATCACAATTTGACAATATTAATTTTCTACAACATTATTTTCTTAAAATGTATATAATACTTGACAATATGTACATATTTATTTACATTTTACCGAATTTATGGAGATTGTGATGGAATTAAAGAACAATTTGAAAAGGTTTCG
>CAZAKB010000063.1:0-16914 GCA_964485475.1 uncultured bacterium | reverse complement strand
GGATGCGGAACATCTACAAAGACGATATCCAGGCCGGCAATCTGATCACCAAAGATATTCGTAACCGCATGAGTATGAGCAGCCAGATTGGGATCAGCGCCAACAAACTGGTCAGCAGCATTTCCACGGCCGTTGTTCCTGATAAAATATATCGGGTGGAATGGGGCAGTGAACCCCGTTTTCTGGCGCCACTGCCATCGCAAATTCTGCCTGCTACCAATGAAAAAACCGTTAGCCGGATGATCAAATTTCTGTTTCTCTACCAGGTGAAAAATATCCAGACGATTATCAATCAGTCAGAATCCGGGCAGGCGCTGTTTGGCCAACATTACCGCAAACTGGCAATGGAAGCCAACGGCCGCGACAATTCCGTGGTTCAGCCGCCGCAACTGCAGGACCATATTATTGAACAGACCGTTTTGAAAGAAGATACCAATGATGAAGATGTTCTAATTGCCATGGTGCGTAATCTGGCGGAACAGGTGGCCTATCAATTGCGCCGGCGTTGTCAGATCACGAAATCCCTGCGGCTGGAAATTCATTATACCGACGGTTTCAAAAATTCCTGCACGGGACAGGTCCGGTATAATGACGATGAAACTGTGACCACCGAGGCGGTAGCGTTGTTTATTCGCGCCAACTATCGGCGGAATCGCATTCGTTCAATTCTGCTGGATGCCACGAATTTCAAAACTGCCAATGAACAGATGGAGCTGTTCAAAGATAACCGCCAGGATACGTTATCACTGACGCTGGATGGTATCCGGGACAGATACGGTTTCGGGAGCATCTGTTCAGCATCGAGTCTACTGATACCGAAAAACCACAAAAACACCAAGACACAAAGTTTTTTGTATAATTATGTTTAAGGCAACCACAAAGGCACTAAGGCACGAAGTAATTTTTATGATATATAGTGAGACCAAATTGAAACAAAAAGAAAGCATTAATATTCTTAGTGCCTTAGTGCCTTTGTGGTGAAAAATATGTTAGCCCATCTCAACACCCACTCGACCTTTTCAAGGATGCGCGGCACCGCTAATCCGCAGGAACTTTTGGCCCGGGCAAAAGCCCATGGACAGCGATATCTCGCCTTGACCGAAGTCAACGGTCTCTGGGGATTTATCCGCTTCGTTCAATTTGCGAAGGAGGCGGATATTAAGCCCATAGCGGGCACAAACATCCTCAGTGCGGGTGATGACATTGTTTTACTGGCGGAAAGCCAGCAAGGCTACGAAAACATGTGCCGGATTATTTCCGCCGTTCATGATGACGATGAGCGCCCGGTTGCTGGTTTGTTGGAGAAATGGAATGCCGGGCTGTTTGTGCTGGCGCATCAGGAAATGTTGCTGGGACAGCTGTCACGCTTTATGCCGAAAACCCATCTTTATGTGGAACTGCGTCCCGGCATGACGGAACGGTGCGCCTGGCGTCTGGCGAGATTGTTCAATCTGGAAATCGTTGTTACCGGCGATGTCTATTTTCTAAATCCTGCCGACCAGAAGACTCATAAAATTCTGCGAGCCATCGATAAAAATGAAACCCTTTCGCAATTGAACCCTGCCGAATATAAAAGTGACCGCCATTTTTTCCGCTCGGAAAAGGAGATGATTAAACTCTTTCCCAACAGTCTGGCGGCGATTAACAATTCCCGGTATCTTGCCGAAAAATGCAAAACCGATTGGAATTATGTCAATACAATTTTTCCCGATATGTCACTGAAAGAAACGCACAAATCAAACCGCAAGTTGCGAAAACTGGTCTATGAAGGCGCTAAAGTGCGCTATGGCGATATTAATGAAAAACTGAAAGAGCGGATTGAATATGAGCTGAAACTGATTACCCAAAAAGGCTACGCGCCCTATTTTCTGGTGGTCTGGGATATCGTGCAGCAGACGAAATCTACCATTGGACGCGGTTCCGGTGCGGCATCGGTTGTCAGTTACTGCCTGTTCATCACGCAGGTGGACCCGATCAAATACAATCTTGTGTTCGAACGCTTTATTCATCCCGAACGGGTAGATATGCCCGACATTGATGTGGATTTTCCTTGGGACGAGCGCGATGGCGTTCTGGATTATATTTTCAAAAGATACGGCAACGAACGTACTGCCATGGTTTCCAGTCAGGTATTTATGCAGCCGCGATCCGCGATTCGGGAAGTCAGCAAAGTTTACGGGCTGTCCAATGAAGAGATCAAGTCGGTCACCAAACGGATCGGCTATTTTGCCCGCAAAACCCAGCTGCTGGACTGGATCCGCAACGATCCCCGTTTCAAGAATCTTGACCTCGATGACACACTGTTGCAGATTATTCAGCAGAGTGAAAAAATCGTTGGTGTCTTTCGAATGTCATCGGTGCATCCCGGTGGAATCATCATCGTTCCCGACGAAATCCGCAAGTACGCGCCGGTTTTGGTAGCGCCCAAAGGCGTCCAGATCGTAGAATGGGAGAAGGACCAGGTGGAAGATTCGGGATTGTTGAAAATCGACATCCTCGGCAATCGCTCCCTGGCGGTGGTGCGGGATACATTGAAACAACTGGGACTTTACCGCAGCGAATATATGGATTATCATAAAATTCAGCCCATCGGTGATCCGAAAACCGAAGCATTGATGAAATCAGGCAGGACTATGGGCGTGTTTTATATCGAAAGTCCGGCGACGCGGCAACTGTTACAAAAATCGGGCAAGGTAGATTTTGAACATGTGGTAATATACTCGTCGATCATTCGGCCTGCCGCCAATCGTTTTACCAACCTGATGCTGGAGCGGATTCACGGCAAACCCTGGCAACTGTTGCATCCCGATCTGAAATGTCTGGCGGAAAGCTACGGCATTATGGTGTATGAAGAGCAGGTGTCCATGGTGGCGCGGGAGATTGCGGGATTCGGCTACGCGGAGTCCGATTATGTGCGCAAAGTCATTTCCCGTCCGGCGCTGGAACATCTCGTGCCTGTTTGGAAGAAAAAATTTGTAAGCGGAGCAGTAAACCGCGGGTATACTCAGCAACTGGCGGAAACGCTGTGGTCGATGATTGAATCCTTTTCCGGCTATTCGTTTTGTAAACCCCATTCGGCGTCCTATGCGATGCTGTCCTTTACCTGTGCATATCTAAAGGCTCATTTTCCGGCGGAATTTCTGGCAGCGGTAATTTCCAACCAGGGCGGGTTCTATTCGGTCTTTGCCTATCTGAGTGAAGCCCGGCGCTTTGGCGTCAAGATTTTACCACCTTACGTCAATACCAGCTGGCGGGAATTTCGAGGGCGCAAGGATCGGATTCGTATGGGCTTTATGGCAATCAAAAAACTGCAAGGCAAAACCGTCGACGCGATTCTGGCAGAGCGCAAAGCCGGTGATTTTCAGTCGCTGAACGATTTCCTGGCGCGGGTGGACATCGACCTGGCGGATGCCATAGCATTGACCAATGCCGGCTGCTTTGCGGAGATGGAACCGGAGATGAATCACAAAGAAATTGCCTTTAAAGTGGCGAATTTTTATCTGCAGGACGGGATCGGAGAACCGGTACAGATTCCCTATTCCCGGGAGCCGTTGACCCATCAGGAGCGCATTACGTTGGAGATTGAATCGTTCGGCTTTCCGATTTCCGAACACCCGCTGAAGCGCTATCTGCCGATTTTAGGTGAGCGCGTTCGGAAAGCGCAGGATATTCCAAAACTCGTTGGGCAGACGATCAACCTGGCAGGGGTTTACATTACCCGCAAAGTGACATCCACCAAAAAACGCGAACCCATGGAGTTTGTGACTTTTGAGGATGAGACCGATATTTTCGAATGCGTGATGTTTCCGGACGTTTATAAAGAGTTTGGCGATCTGCTGAACTGGGAAAGCCTGTTTGTGATTCGGGGTAAAGTGGAAGTGGCGTTCGGTGTTTATACAATCACCGTGGAAAAGCTGGGCAGCCTGAGACGAGTTGTCGATAAACTGACACCGAAAAAGGAGGGGGTGATTAGAAAGCCGATCATGACGGAGACGCGCTATGCAACTGAATGGTAAGGAGGGGAATTTTGACACGGAGATGCACGGAGTTTTTATATGATTATTAAAATATTCTCAGTGCATCTTAGTGGATTCTCAGTGAAACTCCGTGTAAATTAAAACTATGTGTGGACGGAAGACATTAACAAAAGGAAAAATGGAAATTATCGAGGAGTTGTCCGTCCAGATCTGGGACGATTCCTTTGATCATCAACCGAATTATAATGTTGCGCCGACGCAAACGATGCCGATATTAGTATTTGAGAATCAGCGGATTGTTAAACCGATGTGCTGGGGACTGATTCCAAAGTGGGCCAAGGATCCGAGTAATCTGCCGATGTTTATTAATGCCCGGTCGGAAACACTTATGGAGAAACCTTCGTTTTCTAATCTGATCGAAGCCAATCGCTGTGTGGTGATTACTGATGGCTATTATGAATGGCAGAAATCCGGTTCTGGCAAGCAGCCATATTACATTACAAAACCGGATCGGAGCATTTTGTCGATGGCAGGCTTGTGGTCACAATCGATTGACAGTCAGGGGATTACAGTATTCACCTATACGGTGATAACAAGTGCTGCAAACGGCCAGTTAGAGTTTATTCATCCACGTATGCCGGCAATATTAGAGAAAGAAAATCTTGATATCTGGCTGAATACTCAGAAGAATAATTTCGAAGATGCGTTAGAAATATTGCAGCCATACCAAAATTCATTGGCTGTTTATCCTGTCTCAACATATGTAAACAATGTGCATAATAATTCACCTCTTTGTATTGAAAAAGAACCAGCGTTTCGACCAACTTTGTTTTCATAACATTTTTTGCCTGTATAAAAAACATTGTTATTGATAGTTTTTCTGTCAATATTTGCTTTATGATTATGAAAAAGGAGTTATATGGACAATCAAAGCGCAATCGAAGTTCTAAAGAAAGCCCTTTTGCTGGAGCAGCAGGGCAAAGCGTTTTATGAACATGTTGCAAACAGTACAAAAAACAATGAGGTTAAAGCAATATTCCTGATGATGGCTGAGGAAGAAAAAAAACATATCGCTATTATCAAGGAACAGTTTATTCATTACAATGAAACCGGCAAATTTAATGGGCAAGTGACAGTCACTTATCCGGAACCTGTGGTTCGTGAAATTATTAGCGATAAGATTCGCAGTGAAATATCTGCTGCCGGCTTTGAGGCAGCGGCAATAGCAGCAGCAATTGATATGGAAAACAGAGCAGTGAAAGTGTACTCCGAGCGATCTGCTCAAACTGCCGATCCGGCCGAAAAAGAGGTTTATCGCTGGTTAGCAGATTGGGAAATAGGGCACAGCAAAATGCTCGAAGAGATGAATACTGCCATTCTTGAAGAATCCTGGAATGACAATAATTTCTGGCCGTTTTAACAATAAAATGTTTTGACATTCGCATAGAAAATACGTTAAAATTCGGACGTATTTAATGTTGGTTCATTTTGTTGTTATCTAAATTGATATGTATTAGAGAGTGAAAGTCGAAATAATAATGGTAAATGATAATAAACCAAAAACACAAATAATTGAAGACGCTTTTAAAAATGCCCTGCATATGACATTGGCAAAAAATGATAAAAATGCAACGGATTACGATCATTATCAGTCCCTGGCATTGGCCATCCGGAATCAGCTGGTTGAACGTTGGCTAAAAACTCAGGAAAAGTACAGGGAGCGAAATGTAAAACGGGTTTATTACCTGTCCATGGAATTCTTGATGGGACGGGCTTTGCAAAATGCAGTATTGAATTTTAATCTGGAAGATTCCGCCCGGGAAGCAATGACAAACCTTGGACTGGTTCTTGAAGATTTGTATGAACAGGAGTTCGATCCGGGTCTTGGCAACGGTGGTTTGGGGCGTCTGGCTGCCTGTTTTCTGGATTCACTGGCAACGCTGGATATGCCGGCGTATGGTTGTGGAATTCGATATGAGTTTGGAATATTTCAGCAGATAATTGAGAACGGGTACCAGAAAGAATTACCGGATCACTGGTTGTATTTAGGTAATCCATGGGAAATAAATCGTCCCGAAATGCGAGTGCCGGTCCATTTTTATGGAAAAGTTGAAAAATACACGGATTCAACCGGTGAGAAGCGCAGCCGCTGGATTGATACGGAAGATATTCTGGGAATTCCGTATATGACACCAATACCAGGATATAATACTGATACGGTAAATTCACTGCTGCTCTGGTCTTCAAAAGCATCGGATGAGTTTAATTTTTCCTTCTTTGACAGTGGAAATTATACGATGGCCGTTGAAGATAAAAACGAATCTGAAAACATTACAAAAGTGTTGTATCCTAACGATAATACTCAGCAGGGTAAAGAGCTGCGACTGAGACAGGAATATTTCCTGGTGGCAACGTCCCTTTACTTTATATTGAAAAATTTTAAAGATGGGAACGATGATATTTTTACACTATCCGACAAAGTTGCGATTCACTTAAATGATACACATCCGACACTGGCAATACCGGAGCTGATGCGGATTCTGATGGATAAGGAAGGTCTGAAATGGGACGAAGCTTGGGATGTTACAGTCAAGACATTTGCCTATACCAATCACACCATACTGCCAGAGGCATTGGAAAAGTGGCCGCTTGAATTATTATCCAGAATACTGCCGCGGCACCTGGAAATTATTTATGAAATTAATTCCCGGTTTCTTCAGAAGGTACTTTCAAAATTTCCGAGTGATCTTGATCGGATGCGCAAAATGTCCATCATTGAAGAAGATAATGGAAAAATGATCCGAATGGCCAGCCTGGCCTTTGTCGGAAGTCATTCAATAAACGGTGTATCCGCTTTGCATACGGATATTCTGAAGAAAGAACTGTTTAAGGATTTTCTGCAGGTATTTCCAAATCGGGTAAACAATAAAACCAACGGCATTACGCCGCGGAGATGGATAAATCAGGCCAATAACGCCCTGGCGGCTTTGATCAGTGATGCCATCGGAGATTCATGGAAAAAAGACCTTAGTGAAATTAAAAAAATTGATGTCTATAAGGATGATTTGGAATTCCAGATAAAGTGGAGAGAAGTAAAGACAAAAAATAAATTAGCATTTTCTAAATATTTGCTTGATGCAAAAGATATCAAAATTAATCCCGAATCCATGTTTGATGTTCAGATCAAGCGCTTGCATGAATACAAACGTCAATTGTTGAATGTCCTGCGAATTATTGCCGAATATTTGTTGCTGAAAGAAAACCCAAATGCAATACGGGTTCCGCGTACGATAATGATCGGCGGAAAAGCCGCACCCGGTTATCAACTGGCAAAATTGATAATAAAACTGGCCAACAGTGTCGGCCAGATTGTAAACAACGATCCATCGACAAAAGACATCCTTAATTTCCATTTTATTGAAAATTACAATGTTTCATTGGCTGAACGAATTATTCCAGCCAGCGAGTTATCTGAGCAGATTTCCACCGCCGGAATGGAAGCTTCAGGAACCGGAAATATGAAACTGGCTTTGAATGGTGCTTTGACAATCGGAACTCTAGACGGGGCCAATATTGAAATCATGGAAGAAGTTGGTAGAGAAAATATTTTTATTTTCGGATTAACTGCGGATGAGGTGGCAACAACAAAGCAGAACGGCTATGATCCGAAGACAATTTTGAAAAATAATCCTCTTTTAAATCAGGTTATAGAATTGGTTCGGGGTGACTTTTTCTGTCATAATCAGCCCGGATTATTTAATCCCATTTTTGATACGCTGGTCAATAAGGGTGATCATTTTATGGTTCTGGCCGATTTTGATGCATACATGAGTGCTCAAAGGAGAGTTGATGACGTGTATCTTGATCAGACCGCTTGGACTCGTAAATCGATTATCAATACGGCCAATATGGCAAAATTCTCCTCGGATCGAACAATCAGTGAATATGCCGATGAAATCTGGAAGATATCGTCACAGAAATAACGGATTAAATCCCAATATTGATGCAATATTTCTCTTTGTTTCCTCTGGAAAATAATGTAACCTTCAGCGATTTTTAACCGCTTTATTTTTAATGTCTTACCATCGGCTGATATGCTAAAATGCCGACTACGATGTACCCTGCGAAAGGATTTAAATAAACATGACCACATTTAAAGATCTCGGCTTATCCGAGGATTTACTACAAATTGTTAACGAACGAGGATTTGAGGAACCAACGCCCATTCAAATCGAAGTAATTCCAGCGATTCTGACTCGCAGTAAGGATATTATCGGACAGGCTCTGACAGGTACGGGCAAAACGGCAGCGTTTGCGCTTCCAATTATCGACCTTCTGGATCAAAAGAAAAAACATCCTCAGGTTTTAGTACTGACGCCGACAAGAGAATTGGCCGTTCAGGTCGCTGAAGAATTTAATTCACT
Organism: uncultured bacterium; assembly: GCA_964485475.1. Lineage (GTDB taxonomy): Bacteria > Fidelibacterota > UBA2242 > UBA2242 > UBA2242 > B118-G9. Next base: position 8,513 of record CAZAKB010000063.1, on the reverse strand, counting down.
GAAAGGCAGTAAGCGGTTGACCGTTATACCCATTTATGGCGGTCAATCCATTGAGCGACAGCTTCAGAGTTTAGCTAGGGGAATTGACATCATTGTCGGAACTCCGGGACGGATTCTGGACCATATCCGACGAAAGACCTTACGGTTAGATAGAATATCTTATCTTGTTCTTGATGAAGCAGACGAAATGTTGAATATGGGATTTCTTGAAGAAGTTTCAGCAATTCTGGATAAAACTCCCGATGATAAACGCTCAATGCTTTTTTCCGCGACAATTTCAGACGAAGTATTGGACATCGCCAAAAAATACATGAATGAGTACGAACTGATCAAAACCGGTAAAGGTCAGCTGACTGTCAGTGAAACCGATCAAATTTACTTTGAAGTGAAACGGTATGATAAATTTGAAGCGCTGTGTCGGATCATCGACATGGAAGAAGATATTTACGCACTTGTTTTCTGCCGGACAAAGGTTGATGTCGATACTGTCGCAAATCACCTGATGGAACGCGGGTATGATGCCGATGGACTACATGGTGATATGACACAATTTATCCGGGAAAAAATACTGGCAAAATTTAAAAGCCGGCGGATCAATATTTTAATTGCTACCGACGTTGCTGCCCGGGGAATCGATATTCAGGATTTAACCCATGTTATTAATTATTCACTACCCCAGGATCCCGAAGCCTATATTCACAGAATTGGGCGAACCGGACGCGCCGGTAAAACAGGTATTGCCGTGACATTCATAACACCGACTGAATACCGCAAATTGCAGTTTATACAGAGAATAGCTAAATCAAAAATCACGAAAGCAACTCTTCCGAATATAAGTGATGTCATTCATTCAAAACGGGCAAAAATTCAAACCGAACTGAAAAACCTTTTAGCGTCCAAACCTGAAAAAGTGTACTTTGAGATGGCCCGTAATCTGACACGCGATTCCGACCCGCTGGATGTTATAGCTAACTTGTTGAAACATTCATTCCATACTGAATTAGATACTTCTCAATATAATGAAATTTCCGAAGCGACCGTTGATAATAAAGGGACTACCAGGCTCTTTGTGACCCAGGGCCGAAAGGACGGATTGACACCCCGTAGATTGATCAAATATATTACCGAGAAATCCGGTGTAAAAGGGGATTCCATTAACGATCTTCAGATTTTGGACAGCTTTTCCTTTTTGGCAATGCCTTTTGTTGATGCTGAGAAAGTGCTGGCAACCTTTAAAGGCCGAAAGAAGGGCGGTGGCCTGATCATTACAAAAGCGAAGGATAAACGGAAATAATCAGGATTTCGTAAAAATCATTTTTAGAAAAGCGTTCTGTTTCATTGCAGAACGTTTTTGTTTTAAAAATACTGACCTTTTGGAAAAGTTTTATTATACTTGAGTCAGGAAAAATATCAATGTTCACAATTTTAATAATCATATGCTGTTATAAAATAGGACAGCAAATCTAATTTTATATCGGAAAGGAGCAATTATGCCGGAAGTGTTTTCAATTAGTCCAAGTGGTGAAAAATTCAGGGTTCCTGATCAGGCGGAATACAAATCCGAATTTGAGATGCTGGAAAAAAGAGTTCAGGCAGAGCGTGAACTTGGCAGGGAAATTGTTGTGGTAATGGGAGTCGGCTTTGTGGGGGCTGTTATGGCTGCGATTGTTGCTGATACCGTTGATGAGAATGGAAAACCTTCCAAATTTGTGATCGGTATGCAGCGTCCCAGTGCGCGGAGTTTTTGGAAAATTCCATTGCTGAATAGAGGTGTTTCTCCAGTGAAAGCCGAAGATCCGGAAGTTGATCCGATGATTGAGCGCTGTGTAAAAGAAAAGAAAACACTGATGGCCACGTACACTTATGATGTTTTGAAACTTGCCGATGTTGTAGTCGTTGATGTCCAGTGCGATTATCTCAAAGAAGATTTAGGAGATGTCCGTACGGGTCAGACCGATATGGCAGCATTGGAGCAATCGATTGGTGTCATTGCGGAACACATTCCTGCTGAAGCACTGGTACTGATCGAAACTACCGTTGCACCGGGTACGACCGAACAGGTTGCATTTCCGATTATGAAAGATATTTTTAAGAAAAGAGGAATAAAATCCGATCCGTTGCTGGCACATAGCTATGAGCGAGTGATGCCGGGCAGAAATTATGTAGCCAGTATTCGTGACTTCTGGCGCGTTTGCAGCGGAATCAATGATAAGGCACGCGATAAGGTGGTAAAGTTCCTTAATGAGGTTCTCAACACTGATGAATACCCGTTGACGGTAATGGATCGACCCATAGAATCGGAAACGGCAAAAATCGTTGAAAACAGCTACCGAGCCACAATTCTGGCATTTTTGGATGAATGGAGCCTGTATGCAGAACGGAATGGTGTTGATTTGATTAAGGTAATAAAAGCTATTAAAGTACGGCCAACCCACAGCAATATGATATTTCCCGGACCGGGAATTGGCGGTTATTGTTTACCGAAAGACGGTGGATTAGGCGTCTGGGCTTATAAACATATTCTCGGTTACAATGACGATATTTTCAAGATTACACCCATGGCAATCGATATTAATGATACTCGTGGTCTTCATGTTGCTGAACTAACAAGAGATGCATTACGAAACATGGGTGAACAAATTGCTGCCGCAGAAGTTTTGGTTTTAGGCGCGGCCTACCGGGAAGATGTCGGTGATACCCGTTACAGTGGCTCAGAAATTATTGTCCGTAAATTGACCGAGATGGGAGCGGAAATTCGAGTGCACGATCCTTATGTTCAGCATTGGTGGGAGTTCGAAATGCAGGACAGTTTTCCCAGTCCAGGCCACAGTAAAGCCCGGTTTTTCCGAAATCAGGAGAAGCTGAAAGAGCTGCATATTGAACAGAATCTAGGAAAAGCCCTTAGTGGTGTTAATGCCGTTATTCTGGCCGTCCGACATGAAGCTTACCTGAATCTTGATCCCAAAGAACTACTTGAACAGATCGGTCACCCGGCAGCGATAATTGATTGTTTTGGAATACTGGATGATCACAAGATTCGTGAATATTTCGAGCTCGATTGCGAGGTAAAGGGATTAGGTCGGGGACATATTCAACGAATTAAGGAAGATGTTCGTAAAAACTAATTGAATATGCATCGTTACAATTACTTTTACGCTGAATATTACTGGTTTACATAGGATAACGGTAGAATATTTAAAAATGGATTTTGAATGCACAGAATTTGTTGGGGAATTATTGGTTGCGGTAATGTAACGGAAAAGAAAAGCGGTCCTGGTTTTTACAAGGCAAATAACTCTGATCTGGTTGCTGTTATGCGAAGAAACGGGAAATTAGCCAGGGATTATGCTCGTCGCCACAATGTTCCAAAATGGTATGATAATGCCGATCAACTGATTAACGATCCTGATGTTGATGCGGTTTATATTGCGACACCGCCATCGTCTCACATGGATTACACAATTAAGGTTGCAGAGGCCGGTAAACCGGTATATGTTGAAAAACCGATGGCTCGCAGTTTTACCGAATGCCAACGGATGATCGATGTTTGTGAAAAAGCAGCGGTTCCTTTGTTCGTTGCTTATTATCGTCGGGCATTACCACGTTTTCTGAAAATCAAAGCGATTATCGAAAGAGGTGATATCGGTGATATTCGGGCGATTAATGTCCGGTTTTATCAAAAACCTTCAAAAGCCGATCTATCGGGAGAACATCACTGGCGCATCGATCCTGAAATTGCCGGTTGTGGATATTTCTGTGATCTGGGTTCACATATGATTGACCTGATGCAATTTCTCATTGGTGATATAACCGTTGTAAAAGGATTTGCTGGAAATCAGGCCGGATTATATGACGTTGAGGATATCATTTCTGCAAATTTTAGATTCAATACTGGTGTCTTAGGCTCGGGGACCTGGTGTTTTACAGCAAATGAAAACCTTGATCAAACGGAAATTGTGGGCTCAAAAGGTAAAATTAGATATGCGACGTTTGGAGATTTGCCGTTCATCGTTCATACAAAACATCGTCGGAAGGAATATAAAATTCACCACCCCGAACATATTCAACAACCATTGATTCAGACGATTGTGGATGAATTGACAGGAATCGGAAAATGTCCGAGTACCGGAAAGTCAGCAGCGACTACTAATTGGATAATTGATTCTATTATCGGAAGAATTTAAAATTTCTAATTCATTAAATAAAAAATGACAGTTGCTACCCGAAAAATCATCATCTCTGGAATTGTCCAGGGTGTCGGATTTCGGCCGTTTGTCTACAATCTTGCCGGAAAATTACAATTGACTGGTTATGTCTATAATGATTCCGCCGGTGTGACGATAATGGTTCAGGGAAGGGATGTTGATATTGAATTATTTGAAACAGAATTGCGTCAATATCCTCCTCCAAGAAGTAAAATCGTTGATTTTCAATCAGAAATTATTTTTTCAGGTACTCAATACTCCGATTTTCAGATTCGATTGAGTCCGTCTAATGGTCCTAAAACCGCTGCTATATCGCACGATCTGGATGTTTGTGATGATTGCAAATGTGAAATGTTCAATCCTGAAAACCGAAGATATCTGTATCCATTTATCAATTGCACGAACTGCGGTCCGCGCTATACGATCATTAAAGATATTCCCTATGATCGTCCAAAAACAACAATGGCTAGTTTTCAAATGTGTCCCGATTGCCAGACGGAATATGATGATCCGGCAAACCGTCGATTTCATGCTCAACCCAATGCCTGCCCGGTTTGCGGACCACATATAAAACTAAGAAATACATCAGGTCATGAACTTGTAAGTGCCTGTAGGTCAGAGGATTATAAAATACTCTTTAAGCAAATAGGCAATTCATTTGAAGATGGATATATCCTGGCAATCAAAGGCATTGGCGGATATCATTTAACTTGCGATGCCACAAATGAAACCGCAGTTTCGGCTTTGCGATCCCGAAAATATCGCGAAGATAAACCCTTTGCAGTAATGTGCCCGGATTTAAAATTCATCGAAGAAATTTGTTTAGTGAATCAATCAGAAAGAGAGTTACTTGAATCGGTTGCTCATCCGATTGTATTGCTGAATAAAAACACCAATTATAATCTTGCGAACAGTATCGCCCCGAATAATCATTTTCTGGGTGCCATGCTTCCATATACGCCATTACATTTTTTGATTTTTCACTATTTCAATAAACCACTGGTCATGACAAGCGCTAACGTAAGCGATGAGCCGATTGCTTTTGAGGATAATGATGTTCTTGAAAGACTGAAGGGAATTGCTGATTATTTTTTAATCCACAATCGTGAAATTCATATTCGTTGCGATGATTCAGTCGTTCGCGAATTCGAAGGAAATGTCTACCCAATTCGCAGGTCCCGTGGATTCACTCCGGAAAAAATAATCATTGATTGGGAATTTACCCGGCATATTCTGGCGTGTGGACCCGAACAGAAAAATACATTTGCACTGGCAAAAAATAACGCTGTCTACATGAGTCATCATATTGGTGATATGGAAAACCTTGAAGTACTGAAATCTTTCGAAGAAGGAATCAATCATTATCAACATATTTTTGACATTCAGCCTGAAATAGTTACCTATGATCTGCATCCCGATTATCTCAGCACGAAATACGCTCACGATTACACAAAAGTTAACGAGCTAAAAGAAATCGGCATTCAACACCATCATGCACACGCTGTATCTTGTATGGTGGATAATAAGATTAACAAGCCAGTGTTGGCAATCGTTCTTGATGGAACAGGTTATGGTAGTGACGGAACTGTCTGGGGTGGCGAACTTTTATTGGCAGAATATCATCAATTTCGACGATTAGGTCATTTCTTAAAAACGCTGTTACCCGGTGGTTCAGCCGCGATCAAGAATCCCTGGCAGATGGGAATAAGTTATCTGTATGAAGTATTTGGAAGGGAACTAATCGACATTCCGTTTCTAAATAATCTCGAAAAAAATAAGGTGAAAATGATTGTTAAAATCCTTGAAAACCGGTTTAATTCTCCGATTACTAGCAGTTGCGGCAGATTGTTTGACGGCGTGGCGGCGATCGCTGGTCTACGAAATGTCGTTAATTACGAAGGCCAAGCCGCAGTAGAATTTGAACAATGTATCCAGGAACCTGACGATTGCTCCTATGAATTTAGAGTTATCGACGATCACGAGACCTTAATCCTCGATTGGAAGACCATGATTCATCAACTCGTTAATGATATCAAGGAAAACACTTCGATAGGAAATATTTCTCAGAAGTTTCATAATGGGCTTGTCCGGGGATTGACATTATGGGCAGAGATAGCCTGGAAAATTACCGGAATATCTGATATTGTTTTAAGCGGCGGTGTCTTTATGAATATTTATCTGTTACGCCGATTAAAAAAGTCCCTTGAGAAAAAGGGATTTAATGTTTATACTCATAGCGTTGTTCCTTGTAATGATGGCGGAATATCACTTGGACAGGCTGTGATAGCCGATGCTCAGATGAAAAATGCAGATTTGGCAGGATAAAATTATATGTGTTTAGCAATTCCAATGAAAGTAATTAAAATCAACGGTAATGAAGCGATCGCCGAAGTTGGCGGTGCGGAATACCGGGCAAATTTAACTATACTACCTGATATAAAAATTGGTGAATATATCATTGTCCATGCCGGATTTGCGATTGAAAGACTTGATGAGGAATCTGCTCTTGAAACACTTCAAATCTGGCAGGATATCGCAGAGTTTGATCAGGAAAAACAAATACGGAAAAGTAATCAATAGTGCTTAAATATATCGATGAATTTCGTAACCCGGATTTAGTTAAATCAGTTGTCTCGGAGATTCATCGCGAATTCTCCGGTAATTCAATAAAACTCATGGAAGTTTGTGGCGGGCACACGATTACTATTTTTAAGTACGGCATTCAAAAACTATTACCTGATGATATTCATCTGATCAGCGGTCCCGGTTGCCCGGTCTGTGTGACCGATATTGGCTATATTGATAAAGTCATTGCCCTGGCGCATATTGAAAATGTTATCATCGCCAGTTTTGGCGACATGATTCGTGTGCCGGGAAGCCGCAGCTCATTGCAGAAAGAGAAGGGGTGCGGAATTGATATACGAATCTGTTATTCCCCGATGGATGCCGTTCATATTGCCGAGAAAAACCAGGACAAGGAGATTGTCTTTTTAGGGATCGGATTTGAGACCACGGCGCCGGCTGTCGCGGCTTCGGTTACATTTGCCACTGATAATGGAATTAACAATTATTCAGTGCTCTCAGCACATAAGACGATGCCTCAGGCAATGAAGGTTTTACTTGACTCGGGAGAAATTGATATAAACGGTTTTATCTGTCCGGGACATGTTTCGGCGATAACCGGAGTTCATATTTATGATTTTATCACCAATGAATACCGGATTCCCTGTGTTATTTCGGGTTTTGAACCGTTGGATATGCTAGAATCGATTTTGATGATTCTTCGGCAATTAAATACGGGAAATGCTACTGTCGAAAACCAATATCTGCGTAGCGTCAGAGAAAATGGAAATATCCATGCCGCGAAACTGATGATGGAGGTTTTCGAACCGGTGGATACCGAATGGCGGGGAATAGGCACTATCCCGGGCAGTGGTCTGGGAATTCGTCAGAAATATCGGTCCTTTGATGCGAATTGGAAGTTTAATATTGAGATTGAGCCTGCCAGGGAATACACGGGATGTATTTGTGGTGACATTATGAGAGGTGTAAAAACTCCGACGGATTGCGGACTTTTCGCCAAGATTTGTCATCCAGAAGATCCAAAGGGCTCCTGTATGGTCAGTGATGAGGGAACCTGCGCAACCTGGTATAAATATTCGACGAGGGATTAAATGAAATCCAATGATCATATCACCCTAGCACATGGCAGTGGCGGATTACAGACTCACAGGTTGATTAGAGAATTGTTTCTGGAATACTTCGGGAATGAGTTTCTGAATCCGCTGGAAGACGGGGCCATTTTACAGACAAATTCCGATAAACTGGTTTTTACGACCGATTCCCATGTGGTGAAACCGCTGTTCTACCCTGGTGGTGACATTGGCAAATTAGCAATATCCGGAACGGTCAATGATCTGGCGGTTTGTGGAGCCATTCCACGCTGGATATCCTGTGGAATGATCATTGAAGAAGGCTTTGCAATTTCCGACCTCGAGAAAATTGTAATCTCCATGAAGCAAACGGCGGATCTTGCTGATGTTCAGATTGTTACGGGCGACACCAAAGTTGTAGAAAAGGGCAATGCCGACGGAATTTATATCAATACTGCAGGCATTGGAACGCTCATTGAGGGTGTGGATTTAGGAACTCATCAAATACGTATCGGAGACTCTGTAATTATCAATGGATACATCGGTGATCACGGTGCGGCAATTATTCAGGCCAGAGAAGAATTCCCGGTTTCCTTTGAAATCGATAGCGATTGTCGACCCTTAAATAAGGAGACTATTGCTTTATTGTCAAAAC
>CAZAKB010000062.1:0-17183 GCA_964485475.1 uncultured bacterium | reverse complement strand
CGGGCAAAGCCGGCGGTTCCGTTCGGCGGAAAATTCAGAATTATTGACGTTCCAATCAGTAACTGTCTGAATAGTAATATCGATAAAATTTACATTCTAACCCAGTTTAATACCGAATCGTTGCATCGGCATATCTACGGCACATACCGCCTGGGACGCTTCACCGAGGGTTTTGTGGATATTCTTGCAGCCCAGCAAACCACCGAAAACATGGACTGGTATCAGGGCACCGCAGACGCCGTGCGCCAGAATCTGGAATATATCAAGGAGGTCAACGCAAGCTTTACGATTATTCTAAGCGGCGATCATCTTTACCGTATGGATTATAATGAATTTCTGAAGACCCATATTGAAAAGAAGGCTGATATCACCATATCCGTTAAACCGGTTTCCCATAGAGACGCCTCCAGCTTTGGCATTCTGAAAACTGACGACCAAAACCGGATTAAGGAATTTATCGAGAAGCCCGGACGGGCACAGTTTGACAACGCTCGTAGCCCCGGTTTCCCGGAAAAAACGCCATTCCTGGCTTCCATGGGTATTTATATTTTTACAACAACGGTTTTGATTGACATTTTGAGCCAGAATGACAGTGACGACTTTGGCCGAAACATTATTCCTTCATCTATTGACAATTACCGGGTTTTTGCCCATTCTTTTTCCGGGTACTGGCGGGATATTGGTACTATGAAGTCCTTTTTCAATGCCAACCTGGAACTGACGTCGTTCAAGCCACCATTCACATTTTACGATGAAAATTTTCCAATTTATACCCACGCCCGTTCGCTACCCGGTTCGAGGGTGGACAACTGTTCCTTTGAACATACCCTTTTGGCTGATGGCTGTTTTATTAAACAGAGCAAAATCAGAAAATCTATAGTGGGTATTCGAACCATTATTGCCAGGAATTCGGAACTGGAAAATTGTGTCTTGATGGGCACTGATTTTTATGAACGAAAAAGTGATCAGCAATCCGTTCCGATTGGCATCGGCAAAAACTGCATTATCAAAAACGCGATTATCGATAAAAATGCCCGGATTGGCAATAACGTTCGGATAATTAATCAGCATAATGCCCAGACGGCCGACGGACAAAATTATTATATTCGTGAGGGGATTGTCGTCATTCCTAAAAATACTACAATTCCCGATAATCAAGTAATTTAGAATCACAAGGAAGGATTCTAAACATGATGGATACCATTAATCCAAAGCAGGCGGTTCTTTTTCCGGACCTGATGGCCGACATGGATTTGCCGTCTATTACGACCCTGCCGGAATATGAAAAAGCACTCCAAAATTTTATTAAAATGTCGGATTTCGGCGCATTTATTGAGTTGAATGTTTCCGGTATGGAAAAATCGTTTTCATTCTCCTTAAACGAGTTGCAGGTTCCGCGCCGCTACCGCCAAACGCGACAGGATTCAAGTTCCCCTGTTTACCAGCTATTTCCCGTCACTATCCGGAACCATCTCAATCGCCTGAAATATGACGCCCGGTCGTTTTTCAACCGGACCAATAGTGTAAGGACGTCATACGGTCATTTTTTACTCCGGCAATATTTTCATCTTTGGGATTTGCACAGAAAAAATTTTATGTCGAATGTCGTTGAATACTTACAGCAGGAGATCGGGGGACAGCGCTATCAAAAATACTTTGCGGGCGCATGGAACGAGGCGACCAAATGGTTGCGCACCGGAATCAAACGTAAATATCATCACCTGCTGCCCTCCGCAGATATGGCCCAGATTCGGAGAGATCGCGAACGGTTAAACGCTGTGAATATGACGATTTCTCACCTGGATCGTGAAGATCCGGAATATTTTCAAAACTGTTTCATCTTAAAAACCATTCATATTCCCATCGATCTAACAGATTACATAAACGGTATATCCATATCGTCCACGTTTAAAACCATCCACCTGGAACAATTGAAAAAAACGGAAATTGATTCGTTGGAAGACCTGCTTGAATTCTTTGATACGCTTCTTCAACAATCTTAATTGGGCATTAAAATATATTGTATTCACAATCTCCTAAAAATTCCGAAGAAATGGTCGATGCCCAAATCAGTATTCGGGACATCCATGAACCCAATGTAATTCAGGTAATGAAAACGGTCCCCCGTGATCGTTTCGTTCTGGAAAAACATCGTGCCCTGGCATTTTCGGATCAGGCGTTACCGATTGGCGAAAACCAAACCATTTCACAGCCTTACGTGGTTGCTTTTATGACACAGGCATTAACACTAAAACACTCGGATAAAGTTCTGGAAGTCGGAACCGGTTCCGGTTATCAAACCGCCGTTCTGGCCAGTATTGTCAAGTCTGTTTATACGGTTGAGGTCATTCTGCCGTTGCTTGACCGTGCGTGGTCTGTATTGTCATCGTTGAATTTGTCGAACATTCATATTAAATGTTCTGACGGGCGTAAGGGCTGGAAAGAACACGCCCCCTTCGACAAAATTATCGTGACAGCGGCCAGTGAAAATATCCCGCCCTCCCTGATTGATCAACTGGCGGATAATGGTAAAATGATCATTCCTATTGGTCGGCAACACTGGTCTCAGGATCTCGTTTTGATCAGCAAGCAAGGTAAGCGGATTATTAAAGATAAATTACTGCCCGTTCGGTTTGTACCGTTAATCAAAGAAACTCCTAAAAAACGTAAGAAGCCTTGAATTATGCAGGAACTGGAAAATCCATTATTTGAAGAGTTGGTAGCCACCATTGAAAATGCCGCCCGCGGTGACTATTCCAACAGCAAATTTGAACAATTCATGCGGGTTGGAAATCCGCCAAAAATCCGGCGTCTGGCGACGATCATGGAAAATGTCTGCCGGCAGTTTGAATCCCGGGAAAATTATCTAAAAATCGCTGTCGAAGAACTCCGTGTTGCCCGCTCGGAAATGGAACGCTTTAATACGCTTCTTGATACCCGGGTAAAGGAACGCACCCGGGCCCTTGAAGAAGCCAACTCGATGCTGGAATCGCTGTCCACGACCGACGCACTAACCGGCATTTTCAATCGTCGCAATTTTGACGAAAAACTACGCTATGAATATTCCCGGGCTTTGCGTTATCATACCACCTTAAGCTGCATCATGTTTGACATCGATTTTTTTAAAAAAGTTAATGATACCCACGGGCATCTGTTTGGCGATGAAGTCCTGCGGATGATCGGAAAAACGCTCAAAGAAGAGCTACGAAGCCATGACATTTTCGCTCGTTATGGCGGAGAAGAGTTCGTTATTCTACTTCCGGAAACAACGGCGGAATGTGCCAATAAAGTGGCCGAGAAGCTCCGTGTCCTGATTTCAGAAAAAGTCGTAACAAAAGACGAGGCCTCGACCACCGTGAGTGTTTCCCTGGGGATTGCAGAGTTGAATCAGGAACGGATGAAAAACGGGAACGATCTTGTTGAAAATGCCGACAAGGCCATGTATCATGCCAAAAACACCGGTCGCAACCGAACGGTACTTTATTCAGATACAATTGACAAACAAACATCATAAAAGAAATTGTAAGCTTCGGTTCAGAGTTGTATATTTCGACCTGAAAAACGATCATTTGTGAATGAAAATATACCCCTTAATTATATCAACATTTCTAATAATTACCGGACCGTTAATAGCGCAGAATTATATCTGGCCAACAAACACAGGCCATTATCTCAGCTCAAGTTTTGGTGAATATCGCCCCGGACATTTTCATTCCGGAATAGACATTAAAACAAATTATCGCACTGGTTATCCAGTGTTTGCTGTCGCTAATGGTTATATCTGGCGGGTACGTACATCGTCATCGGGCTACGGGAAGGCCGTATATCTGAAACTGGACGATGGTAATCTTGCCGTTTATGGTCATCTCGACGAATTCAATCCATTTCTTAATGCCTATGTTAAAGCCGAACAGCTCCTCTTGAAACGTTATCAGACCAATATATATTTTAAAGAAAATGAATTCCGGGTTTTCCAGGGTGACACAATCGCATTTACCGGTGAAACCGGGACCAAACATCCTCATTTGCATTTCGAAATCCGCGATCGGAACAATCGTCTGATTAACCCCTTGAATACCAATTTAAAAATCACCGATTACACGATACCAACCATTAAGGCCATTGCTGTCGTTCCAGTAAATACCACTTCCCGAATTAATGGGCAACCATCTGCGCAGATTTATCCAGTGAATTACATTCATAAAAAACTATTTTCTGTTGCGGATACCATTCGTGTATCCGGGCCTGTTGGAATTGAGATAAAAACCCACGACACGGTTCGCGGCGTTCCGAATTTTTATAATCCTTACGGTATCCGCCTCATCATTGACGACAGTCTTTTTTTTCACGTGCAATATGACAGTTTTGACTTTGAAGAAACGCATCTGATAAAGATCGATCGGGATTTTCAGTTGGCAAACTGGAGACTTGGTAATTTCAATCGTCTCTGGTTCGACGATTGTTCAAAAAACCTGCGTTTTTATACGCAATCTCCGGGGAATGGAATTCTCAATCTTGACCACGGACAACATTCCTTTGTTATTGAAGTTTATGACCGGTATATGAACACCTCAACAGTGAATTTTTCGGTTCTTTCGGTTTCTCCTTTTGAACCAATCCTAAAAAATGTGGATTTTTCCGACAATGGTCTAAATATAGTCTTTGACGTTGATACAGCGGATTCAATTTCGGTGCAGGCACAATGGGTCAGCAAAGAAGGGACTTTTCAGAATTTTGCCCGTGTGGACAGTGTATTCACCGATTCCGCAAATCTATTTGTAAGGACTTCGGATTCTTCCGCAATGCCCGGTGATATTTTAAAACTGGTACTTGGTTCCGCCAAAAAAAATAATTCACGCACGTTTTTCTTTAATCCCGATCTATCACCACAAATGAATATTTCACCTCCCCAAATTACCTTTGTTCATAATTCGAAAACCTTTTTATGCCGGGCCGCATTTATCCAGATAGCGGAATGTTTACCATCATTTTTTATCCAGACATTGTCCGATTTTATTGAATGTCCCGTATTTCCCTCAGACCCCGTCACGTACACCAGCGATGCTATTCCACTATCCATGTTTGATACAATTATCGCCTTTGAATGGCGCTACAACCGGTCTCCCGAAAACATATTAAGAACACCTGTAAAATTTATGGTGGCAACGCCGGGTAACAGCGCCGAAAACATGTCACCTGATTCTGTTTTGTCTGTGGCGTTTCTGACCAGTTCTGTGTACGATACCCTTGTAACGTGGATTAATCGCGCATCAATGAGCGGCAATACAGCCGTTTCCGCCATTTCCGACCTTTATACCATTTTTCCGCTTGAACAACCACTTAAATCCGATATTTTACTGACCATTAAACTTCCGGTCGGAACTGAGGATTTAGAAAAAATCGGGCTATACCAACTGGACAAAGATGAATGGAATTTCCTGGGCAACCAGTTAAATCCCGAACAAACTACCATCACGACATACACTGGTAAATTCGGTTCCGTTGCGCTGTTAAGCGATCGGGAACCACCTGTTATTTCAGATATATTCCCCGGTAATGGCGGCCGTTTTCGGTCTCCTGACATTCTCTATATCAGCGCAATCGCAACTGACAATCTTTCCGGCATAAAGGACGATACATCTATAGCGGTACAAATGGATAAACGGCCGATATATGTGGAATACAATGCCCCAAAAGATCATATACGGTATAAAATCTCCGGGAATCTGGCTGCGGGCCAACACACACTGACAATTACCGTTACCGACCAGGCCAATAACTCTACTGAGAAAAGCAGCACTTTTACCGTCTATTAAGTCCATGTTTATACCGCTCAAAGACTCCAGCTTCCGACTCAGCCCACCCTATATTACATTTGCGATCATACTGATCAATGTTTGTGTATTTATTTATCAATCAACCCTGTCGCCTGAGGCATTAAGATCCTGGATATATTCAGGCGGGGTTGTGACAAATCAATTATTTAACAATGGTTTTCAGGGAACCGTGTTACCGTTTTTCAGCTCTCTGTTTATACACGGTGGCTTTCTTCATCTGGCCGGAAATATGTTATACCTGTGGATTTTTGGCGATAATATTGAAAGCACACTCGGACACGGGAAGTTTATTCTTTTTTATCTTTGTGCCGGGATTATTGCAACACTTTGCCAAATTATCATACGGCCCCAGGTCAACATACCCATTATCGGTGCCAGTGGCGCAATATCCGGTGTTTTGGGTGCCTATTTAATCCGATATCCCCGGGCTCGAATCCAGGTTTTTATCTGGCTGATCCTGATAATAAAGCGGGTCTGGGTTCCCGCCGCGTATGTTTTAGGCATCTGGTTTATATTACAGATCAGCAACGGACTCGGCGCATTGACATTTCAGCAACCAGGCGGAGTTGCATGGTTTGCGCATATAGGTGGATTTTTAGCCGGTATTGCATTATTATTTACCTTGGAACCCTATGAAAGGAAACGAGTATGGAAACAGTTAAACCGGAAGTACTAAAGCAACACGCTCAAAAGGCGGCGACATTCTCCCACTCGCCATTTTCACATTACCCTGTCGGGGCGGCTCTTTTATCTGTAGATGGAACTGTTTTTCGTGGATGTAACATTGAGTCCAGCTCCTATGGGTTGACGGTCTGCGCCGAGCGAAACGCCATTGCGGCAGCCGTTGTAAGCGGTCATAAAGAATTCAAAGCACTGGCCGTTTTTTCCAACAATGGCGCAACGCCCTGCGGGGCCTGTCGGCAGGTCATCTGGGATATCTGTGGGGATATACCCATATACATATTTACAAAAGACGGTCAATCTGAAATCTATCGTTCCAAAGATTTATTACCGGCACCTTTTGACAACACCAAACTTCAAAAAGAAAGCAGTCAATGAAACAGTCAATTCTAATCGGGATCGCTGGCGGAACCGGTTCCGGAAAAACCTCAATGGCCAAAAACATCGTACGCGATTTTGATCCGGACCAGGTCTTGATTATCGAACAGGATTCCTATTATTTTGATCTGAAAGACATTCCCTTGGACGCACGACACCATCACAATTTTGATCATCCGGAGGCTTATGATTTTGGTCTGATAAAAAAACAGATCCGCGCTCTTATTAATGGAGAAACCATCGAAATTCCAATCTATGATTACAAAACCCACACCCGCAGCACAGAGGTGCACCGGGTTACAGGACATAAAATCATCGTCCTTGAAGGAATTATGGTGCTTTTCGACCCAGAGCTACGTGATATGATGGATATGAAAATCTACATTCAAACCGCCCCGGATATCCGGTTTATACGACGCATGTCCCGTGATATTAAACATCGCGGCCGTTCGGTAGAATCTGTTATTCACCAATATCTGGAGACTGTTCGCCCAATGCACGAACAATTTATTGAACCGACCAAACAATATGCCGATATCATCATACCCGAGGGCGGACACAATACAGTTGCAGTTGACCTGTTTAAAACAAAAGTAACGTCACTTTTAAAACATCTGACAAAATAAAATACTCTTTCAATATATGAATCACAAACATTAACATAGGATAAGGAATTTACATGTTTAGCCACACCATGCGTAGTTACCCAATGGGAATTGAAGAAGTCGTTGCGATCACTGGAAAACCTTCCGGCTGGATAGAAGTTGTCTGCGGAAGCATGTTTTCCGGAAAAACCGAAGAGCTGATCCGTCGTCTTCGGCGGGCCCAAATTGCCAAACAGAAGGTCGCTATTTTCAAGCCGATGATCGATATTCGGTACAGTGAGGACCACATCGTTTCACACAACCAGCAGAAAATTCCATCAATTGCCGTTGAAAAAGCCGAAGACATTCTTAAACACGTCAAAGATGCTCATGTTCTGGGTATCGACGAGGCACAGTTCTTCGACGTCTCTCTCGTAATGGTCTGCCGACAGCTGGCAGAATCCGGAAGGCGGGTGATAGTCGCCGGCCTCGACAAAGATTACCGCGGTGTCCCTTTTGAACCAATTCCCCAGTTACTCTGCGAAGCAGAATATATTACAAAGACTCTGGCTATATGCATGAAATGCGGTAATCCCGCCAGTTATACCCAGCGGATTACAAAATCCCACGAGCGTGTTCTGTTGGGGGCCACCGATTCGTATGAGGCGCGCTGCCGCAGTTGTTTTGAAGCACCGGAAGATTGAGGTAATTAGTTGAGAATTAATTAAAGGAAAAAAGCATGCGTTTTATCGGAATACTTGGAATAATCACATTGCTCGGTATCGCTTTTCTGATGTCAAACAACCGAAAAAAGATCAATCTTCGAACAGTGATCTGGGGCATGACATTACAGATGCTTTTCGCCGCCATAATCCTCGGCGCACCACTCTTATCATACTTCGCGATGCTGTTGTTTCTCGGCTTGATTGTTTTATACATTTTCAGCGACGAAATCAACGCCGGTACCATCAAGGAAAGTCCACATTTAACCGCTGGAGTCGTTGTTTTGTTTATATCTCTGGCGGGTGCCATTTTTTACTTTTTAAACAATTTAAATATTCTGACAATAGTCTGGTGGGTATTACTGCTGACCATTATCATTAAAGCCGCCTTAAAAATCTCCCGATATCAAAAATACCTGGTTGCCGGGTTGCTCAGTTCCGGATATGTCTGGATCTTCAGCCACGGTTACACCGGACAAATAATCTTTTCAATACTCAGCCAAAAAGTTAAAACCTTTCTGGCACTGGCAGATCTCGGATCGGAATTTATGTTCGGGAACCTTGCGGTTTCTAAACACTTTTTCCCCGGCTCCGATTTCTGGCCGGGGTTTGGATATCAGTTTGGATTTAAAGTCCTTCCGGTCATTATCTTTTTCGGAGCTTTTATGTCAATTTTATATCATCTTGGCGTCATGCAACTGATTGTTAAATGGATGGCTCGTTTCATGCAATGGACCATGGGGACTAGTGGTAGCGAAACCCTGTCCTGTTCAGCAAATATTTTTGTTGGCCAGACTGAGGCCCCCCTGTTGATTCGCCCATTTTTAAATGAAATGACCATGTCTGAGTTGTTGACGATTATGGTCGGAGGCTTTGCCACAATTGCCGGCGGTGTTCTGGCTGGGTATATTGCCATGGGTGTCAGCGCCACTCATCTGATTGCCGCCAGCGTCATGTCAGCACCCGCCGCATTGGTGGTGGCGAAAATCATTTATCCTGAAACCCAATTATCAAAAACATCGGGCGACGCCGATTTGCCCAAAGATATAATTAAAACCAGTAATTTACTTGATGCCGCCAGCACCGGAGTTACTGATGGTTTAAAACTAGCCGTAAATGTCGGCGCCATGCTGATCGCCTTTATTGCCCTGATCGGATTAATCGATACAATCCTGGCTTTTGCAGACAGATTTATTGACGGGAAGTTGTTTGGCGGAGCGTTTTACAAATACACCAATGCCAGCTCACTCTCGCCCGTAAAAGGCGAGTATGCAGGTTTCTTTCCTGGCAGTTTGAAGACATTCTTTGCAACAGTTTTAAGTCCGCTGGCCTGGTTGATGGGTGTTTCCTGGCAATATGCCGGAGAGGTCGGCAACCTGCTGGGCATTAAACTGGCTCTTAATGAATTCGTCGCCTATGGTTCGTTGGCGGAATTGATCCACAACAATGTTATGGATGAAAAAGCCGTCGTTATTTCCACGTATGCGCTCTGTGGATTTGCAAATTTCTCCTCTATCGGAATACAAATTGGTGGTATCAGCGCCCTTGCGCCAGGAAGACGATCCGATCTTTCCAAAATTGCATTAAAGGCCATGTTTGGCGGAGCGATTGCCAGTTGGCTTACCGCTTCAATCGCAGGTATATTGCTTTAATTTCAACGAGGTGTTTTTATGAAACTGATATTATTGGGTCCTCCGGGTGTTGGAAAAGGCACTCAGGCACAATTACTTACAAAAGAGTACAATATCCCCCAGATATCCACCGGTGATATATTGAGAGGGGCAATCCAACGCTGCTCTGAACTTGGCAAAAAGGCCAATGATTATATGTCAAAGGGTGAGCTGGTTCCGGACGATATTATGCTGGGGCTAATCCGTGAAAAATTATTCGGGGACACGCCGCTTGGCGGATATATCCTCGACGGCTTTCCGCGAACCTTGGTTCAGGCAAAAGCCCTGAAAACCATGTTCGTAGAACACCACGATACTCTCGATGCAGTATTGTCTCTGGAAGCTAACGAGAAACTAATCCTGAAGCGACTGTCATCGCGGCGCACATGCCGGAATTGTAAAGCCGTTTACAATTTACTCACAAAACCATCTGTCATCAGCGGTATTTGTGATGCCTGCTCCGGCGAATTGTATCAGCGCGACGATGACAAAGTTGAAACCATTCAAAATCGAATTGCTGTGTATAAAAAACAGACGGAGCCTCTGGTCGATTATTATCGTGCGGCGGGGATATTGATATCTATTGATTCCTCCGGCAGCCCACAGGAGGTTCATAACTTTATAACATCTCAATTGGAGGATTAAAAACCGTGGTAACAATCGGCATTACAGGTGGGCTTGGATCAGGAAAAAGCACCGCTTGTCAGCGCCTGAAAGAAAAGGGCGCCGTTATTTTTGACGCAGATTCTATTGCAAAACAAATTCTGCAAAACAGTCTGGTTCAGGAACAGTTGGTTGAAGAATTTGGCGCTGATATAGTACAGAACGAAACTGTAAATACCGGCAAGTTGGCAAAATTAGCCTTTAGCAGCGAAGACAGTCAGGTTGCATTGAACAACATCGTTCACCCCCACGTAATTGAACAATTTGAAATAATTCGTGATGAGATTGCCAATACAGACAGTCTGCTCGTGATGGACGCTCCGTTGATTTTTGAATCCGGAATCGATGCCCATTTTGACCACACTGTCCTTATTTATTCAACAATGAAATTGCGGATTAACCGGGCAATGAAACGTGGAAATTTGTCCCGGGAACAAATTTTACGCCGGATGGATTTCCAAATGCCCGAAGAAGAAAAACGGGAACTGGCGTCAATTGTCATTGAAAACAACGGTTCTATAGAGCATTTATACGAAGAAATCGATAAATTATTTGCCGATTTAATGGGCGAATAAACGTACGTATATTTCATTGCGGCACTTCCGGGCAAATTATCTTCCAAAACATTTATATTAAATGGCTGGATTTCAATCCGGTTTTTGTAAATTTGACACGATGAGCCGATTCCGTTTCAAGAATATTTTTATATGTAGTGCATTGGTAATTTCTGTCTTTCGCCCTTATTTTGTTGCAGCCGTACAAATCAACGATCTCAGAATTGAGGACGAAACAGATGTCCGTCAGTGTCTCAGCTACACGCCTCTGTTCCATTGGCAAATCACGGATTCAACAGCGGACATGTCCGTACTTTTACAGATCCGACAATTAAAAACCGGCGAAGATTCGTTGATCTGGACCAGCGACACAATTCCCTATCTGGGAAATCATTTCCATTACCGTAGCCTCGGCTCATTAATCGGTGGAAATACCTACGGGTTTTCGATTGAAATATTTACAAATGACACAAGTCATGAGGATTTAAAATCGATTTATTTTACAATGAACACACCACCATCGGTTCCATTTTTCGGTTCCGACAAAACGCTTATTATTGTAAACCAACAATTTACACTACCGATAATGCCATCCCGGGACTTGCAGGTTTCTGCATCTGAGATAATCTACCATATCCAGATTCTTGCGGATTCTCTCGCTGAGAAAATCCTTTCCGACACTCTTTTTTCCGATCAAACCATTGTCAATAATCAGATCACCTTCACTTTGAGTACCAAACTCAGGGATAACTCGACCTATTATTATCGGGCCCAAGCAAGCGATGGAGTTGAATTTTCTCACTGGGAATCATCCCGAAAAATTTTTGTCAACCACACAAATGATCCGCCCGGCCCTTTTCGCTTAATCGGTCCCGTTCATGGCGATACACTAAGCAAAAACCCAATACTCGCATGGCAAGGCTCGGTTGACCCGGATGCTGAGTTCGGAGCTGACAGTGTTCATTACATCGTCGAATATTCAAGCGATCCGGGATTCAATTATTATGTAAAACAGGCCCGGATTTCCGATCAATCTTTCAGCTGGTCGACAAGCAATCTGCAAAATCATGAAACCTATTACTGGCGCGTCTTCGCTGTTGATACAAAGGGAGTATCACAAGAGAGTGATCAAAACGGGATATTTACTCTGAATACCGGCAATCAGATTCCGGCAATTCCCAGGATAGTGGCTCCGCTGGACAAGCAAATTTTGGCCCCAAATCAATATATACTTTGGCAATTTGAAGATGATCCGGACAAGGTCGATCGTTTGTCTTTTACTGTGATTATTCTCGACCATATTACAAAGGCTGTTGTTTTTAATGAGCATCTTTCCGATTCACTGGTAAGCGCTTCCCGGTTCGGACTGGCTGAAGATTTTAGTGTCGGATATAATAACCTGGCCCAATATCAGCTTCGCCGGACAGATCTTGGCAAGCTTCATGATGGACATTATTATGATGTTCAAATTGCCATCAATGATAATTGGGGCGGATACGTGTCCACCACCTGGGACAATGCCAGCTTTCAATATGATGATAATATTAATACGCCCCCATTTGCACCACTGTCCGCGTTTTCTCCGAATATGGAGATTATTAAAACGTTGCGACCGCAATTCACCTGGAATCCTGCTGTGGACACCGATGTCAGAGATCGGTTAAAATACCGGGTTCAGATCAGCCGGGACTCAACATTCGCCTATACCCGTTTTATTACTCAGGACAGTCGTTATAATTTGACCCAAATTCGCCTGAAAACCACCCTGGTTGAAAACACAATCTATTATTGGCGTGTTTGTTCCATTGACTTGGAAGATGCCGTATCGCCATGGTCCAGAATAAATCAATTTACAGTAAACCAGTATAATGAGGCCCCCTCCGGGACTGTAACCTCTCTCTCGCCGGCCGATCTCGATGAGATTTCCGAATCCCACATATTCAAATGGATGCCAGTACTTGACCCCGACCCAGGAGATTCAGTCCGCTATCTTCTGGAAATTGATCAAAGCAGTAGCTTTGACGCACCAATTATTCATTATCCTATAAAATCGATTGTTCATGCGTCGGATATATGTAAATCGGATACATTGTCATATTCTCTGTCCTCTATTCCCGGTAATGAGCGACTTCGGGATAATCAATTGTATTACTGGCGAATCGCCGCGCTGGATAAATTGAATATCGGTGGTCCTCTGCCTGAGATTTCGTCTCGTTTTATTTATAATCCGGTTAATGATCCACCAGAAAGCGTAGAAAGTGGATTTGTTCCCTCCGACGGAGAAACAATCAACTCGCGCCAGCCAACCCTTTATTGGGACCCTGCCAACGATCCAGATTTTTCGGATATGCAATTCAGTATTTATTACCAGGTTCAATTATCCGCGGAAGGACTTTTTTCCGAAGAAAACAGTTCTATATATCAAACCATTCCATCTGAAAACAGCTATCAGATAAACGAGCCACTTGAAGAAAACAAAAAATACTTTTACCGGGTCCGGGCAGTCGATTCACATGGCGCACAATCGGTATGGTCTTCTATTAACTCATTTATTACCAATGAAATCCCGGAGCCGCCGGAACTCGTGTCTGGTGGATTTATTCCGAAAGATTCAATTATTGTGACGACATCTGATCCTATGATTACCTGGCTGCCGACAACGGACCCCGATCCGGGACAATCCGAACGTGATTTAATTTATAATGTGCGCTATTTTTTAACTAAAAAACCCAATAAATATTATTACTCTCAAAGCGAAAAAGGCGTACCTAGCGTGCAGCTTATTTATCTTAAAGAGGATGAATATTATGGGTATCAGGTTGCCGCCACCGATCTGGAAGGATTGACGAGTGACTGGTCAGAAATTCAACACTTTGGTGTCAATGCCAACGATAATCCTCCCTGCTATTTTCAATTAATATCACCCCGTTTTTACGAGGATTCTGTACTAACCGATATGAGTTTTCAGTGGCAAGTCAGCGCCGATAAAGACCTGGCTGGAACGGTTCAATTTACACTCTATTATTCTACTGACAGTACATTCTCTTTAAATAGCCACGAGGCATTGATTGAAACCAACGACAGCCTGTACACCAGTTACCGGCCCGCCGTTCCTCTCGATCGAGAAACAAAATATTTCTGGAAAGTAGTAGCTATTGATAATGACGGTAATCAAACATGGGGATCCAACAGTAATGCCAATCCATTTATATTCACCACCATCGGATATAGTAAATACAGTAATGGTTACCTGCCAAAAAGTTTTATATTGCAGCAGAATTATCCCAATCCCTTTAACCAGCTGACAACTATTAATTATTCTGTCTCAGAGACGGGACAGGTTGATGTCACGATCTACGATGTTCTTGGCAAGCGGATCAGGTCCCTGGCAAGTGGTTATCACCAGCCGGGAATATATGAAGTCAGCTGGGATGGCACGGACAACAGCGGATCGCCGGTCCCCGGCGGTATGTACATCTGTCGCATGAACGCCCGTAATTTCATCGCTCATAAAAAAGTATTGTTGATGAAATAGTAATTTATTGGTTTTCTTCGCGGATACTCTTTAAAAATTCCACATAATTCACCGGCAGGGACCAATAGTATGCCTGCTCAATAATAAAGTCTATCAAATTACGGCTATAGGAAGATCGGCCGCCAACATCAGTAATATATAAAAATGCTTCGGCGATCCGTCCATCAATAAAATGAAGCTCTTTTGTCAGTTTTTCAAATTCGCCCAGAGCTTCAACTTCCTTTATGTCCAACAAATGAATATCACGCACCGACAAACACCAGACAACTCCCCAAATAGATGACGATTCATCTTCGATAATTGTGATTTTGCCCTGGGAGTTAAAGGTTAAACGATGTCCACGTAGCTCAGCTACGCCCTCAAAAGACACTCCGGGACAAATATCCCTGACAATGTCTTCATTCATGTTGTCGGCATAGGCAAAATAAAGCCGGGAATCTTGCATGTTCCATACTCCCCGAAATAAATCCTTTCAAAACGCGTATAAAAATATTAACAATAAGCCCCTAAAAGCAAGGTTATTGTAAGAAAATATTTTCGAACTCTATTTCTACTGAATTTCTTTCAGCACCACCCGGTTAAACCATTAAAGAAAACTCAATTGGGCGAAAAAATGACGAAGTGGCGAGTCATGATGGTCTAAAATCCGCATGCCTTTCAGGCTTTCACGATTTTTATACAGATGGATCACAGACTCGGCAACATATTCCAGGTGGCTCCCGGTATACACTCTTCTTGGAAGGGCGAGTCTCACCAGATCCAGGCTCGGATATTTTATTTCACCTGTTGTCGGGTGCTTTTGGGCAAACATAAAGCTGCCAACCTCGACGGTTCGGATTCCGGATTCAAGATAAAGGTTTACAACCAGTGACTGTCCTGGTAATTGATCCTGGGAAATATGTGGTAAAAACTTTAGGGCATTAATATAAACAGCATGACCGCCCGTCGGTTTTAATATAGGGACACCACCTTCTTCAAGTAAATCTCCCAGGTATTTCACCTGTCCGACACGATAGGCCAGATAATCTTCGTCCTGAACCTCGATCAGGCCCCGGGCAATTGCCTCAAGATCTCGGCCAGCCAGACCACCATAACTGGGAAAACCTTCTATTTGAATCAGTTTCTCTTTTATCGGACCCAGCAGCTTGGCATTGTTGAAAGCTATAAACCCGCCAATATTGACAATGGCGTCCTTTTTGGCGCTCATGGTACAGCCATCAACATAGCTGAACATTTCACGGACAATATCGGGAATACTTTTCGAAGAATAACCGGTTTCTCTTTGTTTGATAAAATAGGCATTTTCAGCAAATCGGCAGGCATCGAAAAACAGAGGTATTCCAAAACGATCACATACATCGTGAACCATACGTATGTTTTCCATGGAAACCGGTTGTCCTCCACCCGAATTATTGGTAATTGTAATAAACACCACCGGTATTTTCTCCGGCCCGTTTTCCCGGAGAACCGTTTCTAACTTACCAATATCCATATTGCCCTTGAAAGGGTGATATTTTTCCGGGTCTTTTCCATCGTCAATTACCAGATCCAGCGGAATCCCGCCGTTTGCTAAAATATTTGCCCGGGTTGTATCAAAATGGTTATTATTGGAAACGATCATGTCCTTCTTCAGAATTGTCGAAAATAAAATGTTTTCGGCGACCCGCCCCTGGTGCGTCGGTATAACATATTTCAGGCCTGTAATTGATTGTACCGCTTGTTCAAAATGATACCAGTTTCGACAGTGGGCATAGGATTCGTCGCCGATCTGAATACCGGCCCACTGATTGTCGCTCATTGCGCCCGTGCCACTGTCAGTCAGTAGGTCGATATAGACCTTTTCAGATGGAATATTAAAGATGTTGTATCCCGCCTTTTTTAGAATGGTTTCTCGTTCTGGCCGGTTTGTTTTTTTTATCGGTTCAATAACCTTAATCCTGAATGGTTCGGGAATATATTTTGTCATAAGTGCAGCCTCCTGTTGATAATGATTGATGGTTCTATGTCGATACCAACTACAGAACTCTAACTTGGAGCCCGCCTAAGTCTCATGAAATAATATTGTTTAAAAGAGAGGGTGCCAATGCCTAAGCGCATGGAATTCCGACAGAATTATTTGGATTTCTTTTTAATATCTTTTTTTATTTTATCGATAGCCTTACTGGCATCTTTTTCGCTGTTCTTGAATATTTTATCACTCTTTTTGAGAATCGTTTCCGTCTTTTTCATTAATTCGGATTTTTGAGCCTCGTTATACGAAAGCCCAATCGCAATCGCTAAAATAATGAATGAAATCAGCGCCCATTTGATCAGCTTCCGGAATACCATAAACAAAAACAGAATAAGGACTATCACAAGAGCCAGAGCAATAACCGGGTTGGTAGACAGATAATCGATCCAATTTCCCATATTTCCTCCGTAAATTTATAAAAGCGCCAGAAGCTCGCGGACCCATTTACGTTCAGCCTGCCACAGGGTCAGGGGTCGTGACAGCATCGCCCTCTCAATTGCGCTGGGATTGTTGACTCTGGTCAGTTCTTTGACTTTTAACTGAATCAT
>CAZAKB010000061.1:0-17621 GCA_964485475.1 uncultured bacterium | reverse complement strand
TCAAATTATTAATTGCCTAAAATCTAAAAAATGTAAGATCATTTCAAAATAAAAACTCAAAATTTCCTGCGATGCTATTTTTTGATCTATTCATTTTATTAAATTATTGAAAATCACAGTCTCATGGAGTTTTCGTGGATTTAACAAAAAAACAACAGAAATGGATTGATCAGAACCGCCACTTGTCAGTCATGAAAATCGCAAAGCAACAAAATGTATCAGTATCCGATGTTGAACACTATTTAAAAAGACCAAACAAACAAGCTCCCCTGATATTTTATTTTTTAATGGCAATAGTTCCCATTCTGTTTTTTGGTTTACTCGAATTCGGTTTAAGAGTTGGTGGATATTCTTATAATTCCGATGTCTGGATCGAGATTACCGAAAGTGAATCCGGAATTAATCCGCAGATTGCCCGGCGATATTTTCATACAATTACCGATTTACCGACCACTATCGAGGATGTTTTTTCAAGTAGTAAAAAACCTCGTACATTTCGTGTTTTTGTTTTGGGAGGCAGTAGTGCGGCCGGTTACCCGTATATGCCCCTGGGATCGTTTTCCCGATATATTCGGAAGCGGCTTGAAATTGTATATCCAAATTCAATTATTGAAGTCGTTAATATCAGTATGACCGCTGTGAATAGTTATACAATCCGAGACCTGATACCGGATGTTATGAAGAAAAAACCGGATTTAATTCTGATATACGCCGGTCATAATGAGTACTACGGTGCCTACGGCGTCGGCTCGACTGAGTCGATTGGAGCATCACGGGCATTTATTAATACCATGATTTTTTTAAACCGGTTTAAAACTGTCATTCTGATTCGAGATGGACTAAACCGGACCAAGCGTCTGCTTTCGAAAGATGTAAAAATGTCGGGTACACTTATGTCCCGTATGGCAGAAGACCAAGAAATAATTTTGAATTCAAAATCCTACCAGACCGGTCTGAGTCAGTTTACTGAAAATATGAGAGATGTAATCGGAGTAGTCCAGAAGAAGAAAATTCCAATTGTATTCGGGACCCTGGTTTCAAACCTGCGGGATCAAAAGCCCTTCGTATCGATTAAAACGGAATTTATGCCGGCGGCAAATCCTGTTTATGCGGAGGCGAATGCCGCGTATAAGCTTGGTGATTTTCAAAAATCCGATTCTTTGTATCGCTATGCAAAAGACCTGGATGCGCTTCGGTTCAGGGCCTCGGAGGATATCAATAAAATCATCCTTCAACTGGGGGAAGAGTATCATATCCCGGTTGCCAGAATTGATTCGGTGTTTCAGGTGAAAAGTCCGCACGGTGTCATTGGAAAAGAATTGATGACTGATCATTTGCATCCGACTTTAGACGGCCAGAAGCTTATTGGGAAGACATTTTACGAGGAAATGCAAAGGATGAACTATCTTCCTGATAAGGTCCCGACCGCTTTATCGAATCCGGTTCAGGACAGCCTGACCAGAATGGGATTTTATTTTAGCCGGCTGGATTCAGTGATAGCGGATTACAAAATTACGTTCCTGAAAAATGATTGGCCTTATATTGATCCATTAAAGAAAAAACCGTTGACATCACTATTTCACCCAGTGACATTTATTGATTCAATTGCCTATGATGTGGTTATCGGCAATATCAAATGGGAAAAGGGTCAGCGGAAAGTGGCAGAATATTATATGAAACAATCTGATTTTATCTCTTACAAGAAACAGATGGATGTGTTGATCTCTCAATATCCTGAAATCATTGAATATTACAATATTGCTGCTGGTGAATTTATTAAAATTAATGATTACCAATCTGCCTTTGATTATGTCAAAAAAGGATATAAAATCCACCCGGGGGCTTTTTCGACAAAATGGCTGGGCAATATTTTTCTGTATCAGAATGATCCCGACAGTGCAATATTTTACTTGGAAAAAAGTATCGGATTCGACAATCAAGATGCCCAGATTTACTACAATTTGGCTGGTGCATACTCGTATAAGAACGAGTTCGAAAAATCGATAGCTAATGTAAACAGATGTCTCGCGATTAATTCATATTATCCCGGAGCTACAGAATTAAAGAAATCGCTTCAACGTCTGGTCGAAAAGTAAAGATCAGAAAAGCAGACGGAAGGTAAATTCAACGTTTTGCCTGCATTTTATGGATGACTTTAGTTATAAATTTTCGTGAAAATAATCGAGTGGCATGAACGCCGACTTTATTCATGAATCCGGGAATAATAATGCGTTTACCCTGCATGAATTTTTTATAGGCTATCCGGGCGACCTCGCCGGCACTCATAATTCCCATTAAACGCATTCGATTCATCAACTTTGAATTTTCAAGTTCAGCCTGCTCCTGGAAACCGGTTAATGTGGCGCCGGGACAAAGGGCCGAGACATGAATATTGCTGCTTTTCAACTCCTGGTTGAGTGCTTGGGAGAAGGATAGTACATAGGCTTTTGAGGCGTAATAGACAGCCATCAACGGTCCGGGCTGAAAAGCGGCTGTGCTGGCGACATTCATAATTTTTCCATTATTGCGTGCAAGCATGTCCGTGCTGATCAGGCGTGTCAGATGGGTGAGTGATATTATATTGAGTTGCAACATCTGCAAGGTTTTTTGGATATCGGATTCCGGGAAAAATGAAAAATATCCGAACCCGGCATTGTTGATTAAAATATCGATCGGTTGACGAAGTTGCTTAAGTTGATGATATAAAGCATCGATTGATTCGGGAATCGTTAGATCAAGGATAATTGGAGTTACTTTGACTTTATACTGTTGTGTTAGTTCGTGGGCGAATTGTTCCAGGACTTGCTGACGACGGGCGACCAGAACCAGGCCGTATCCGTTTTTTGCAAATTGAATAGCGAGTTCGTATCCGATTCCTCCGGAGGCACCAGTGATGACGGCAAGTTTACGTTCCATATTAAAATCCTTTTTTAACTGTTTCTGATATGGAATATAAAGCATGTGATCAAATCTGTCCAATAGTTTATTGAAGCTTTGGAAATTCGGGAATTCAATCCTAAACTTTATTCAAACGTGTAATAGACGGATGGGAAACAACATGGATAAAAAGATTATATTAATTAGTGGCTGTTCCAGTGGTTTTGGTTATCTCAGTGCCATACATCTGGCGGAAAAAGGTTATCAGGTTATTGCCACGATGCGGGATTTGGCGAAACGTGGCGACTTGGACAATGAAATAAAGAACCGGGATTTACCAATTACAATTCGGCAGTTGGACGTGACCGATATCGATTCGATCCGGTATTGTCTCAAGAAAATTGAAGATGAATACAGTCGTCTCGATGTACTGGTGAATAATGCCGGCTATGGGATTGGTGGATTTTTTGAAGATTTGAGTGACAGGGAATACCGGGATCAAATGGAGACGAATTTCTTTGGTGTATTGAATATGGTTAGGGAATCATTGCCGCTATTGAGAAAGAGTGATGACGCCCGGATAATTAATATTTCCAGCACTGCCGGACTGACCACAACGCCGGGAATGGGCGCCTATAATGCGAGTAAATGGGCGGTTGAGGCCTTTTCCGAAAGTCTGCGGCAGGAACTGGCTTTGCATGGGATGAAAGTGCTGTTAATCGAACCTGGACCTTACCCGACAAAAGTATTGACAACCAACACCCGTTTTGCTGAAAGAGCAAATGATCCGCAAAGTCCCAATTATCCATTCACTCAAAAACTATACGAAAAGTACAAACAGAATAATGAAACACTGAAAAGTGATCCCATGGAAATTGTCCGGTTAATGGGGAAATTAATAAGTAAAAAAAATCCGTCTTTTCGAAATGTCCGCGGGCCTGGAGCGAAACTCAGGGCATTCATGCACCGCTATCTGCCATGGAAATTCAATGAATGGGTGATCCAGCGAGTGATATTTGAGAAACTGTAGAATCCCTGCATGATTAATCGGCAATTTTAATAGTATTGTTAAGATAAATTGTTTGTGGAAATATTTTAATCAATAAATCAAAACTTTTTTTACATTACAACAGTCTTAATGAACATGATGAACGACGAGTATTTAATTCAGGAATTTAACGCAGGCAACGTTTCGGCCTTCAATACCCTGGTCTGGCGCTGGGAAAAACCGATTTACAATTTCATTTTACGCTATATTGGTGATAGTGAACAGGCGAAAGACGTCATGCAACACTGTTTTATCCGGGTATTCAAATCACTGGGTAAACTGAAAGATCATAGCCGTTTTTCAGCCTGGATCTTTCAGATAGCCATGAATCTTTGCCGTGATGAATTTAAGAAAAAGAAGTACCAGATCTACTCTATCAGTGAGGTTCGGGATTTTGATGATAGTAATAAATCAGATCAAAAAATTGTTTTAGCCGATAATGAGCAGGATGCTGCAAAACTGACTTATCACGAAAATTTATCGGAACTTCTTCAAAAAGCATTAATGGCAATTCCTGAAGAGCAGCGGGTTGTCATTATCATGAAACAGTATCACGGCATGAAGTTCACAGAAATCGCCGAAGTACTGAAGACGCCAATAAATACAATAAAATCAAGGATGTATTACGGTCTGGATGCCCTTTGTGTTGTTTTACAGAAATGGGGCGTTGACCGGGAGGATTTAGGATATGAAATGTGATGACTATCGTTTGCTGATGATGGATGCGCTCTTTGATGAGATATCCGATGCAGACAAAAAAACACTGGATGATCATTTGGAGTGTTGCTCCGCTTGCCGGGAAAAATATCATTCGCTGCAAACAACAACGCATACACTTGGAAAATGGGAAGATGTGGAACCTCGCGTAAACCTGACATTTGTCAGCCAGCCTGCATCCCGGGTAAGTGATTTTTTCAATAAACTGAAAACCTGGAAAATACCGGCTCGCCTGGGAATTGCGCTTGCGTCGATACTGTTATTGTTGTCCCTGTTTAATACAAAAATTCAGTTCGCTGACGGCCAGTTCGCCTTTGAAACGAGTCTTTTCCGTCGGGGGCCACAAACTCCACCGGCTCAGTTGGCTACCCAGACGGATCTGGATAATATGCGTCAGGAAAATTACCAGATGGTTGCCACGATTTTGGATGAATACGCGAAACGGAATAAAATCGAAACAGCGGTAATGTTTAATAAATTTTATGATGAACTGGATAAACAACGTCAGAATGATCTGCGATTGGTCAGTAATGCTGTTGAGCAGGTTCAATACGGAACCACTCAGCGGCTGCAACGTACGGACCAAACATTAGGTACGCTTATTGAATATGTGAATATGCAGAACCAAGGGAGATAAACATGAAAAACCGGGGGATAAATAATTGTCAAAAAGTGAAGAAAAGGAGAAATCTAATGATCAGGTTTAAGAATTTTAGAGTTATCCCGCTGATGGTTTTCATAGTGATCGTGCAACTCTCATCTGCGGATATTTTTGGATCGATTGATACCGTTCAAAAGGACAAAATAAAACAAGACATAGAGGTACTTGAAGGTGTGCTGAATCAATTAATTATTCAGGACAGTCCTTTTCTGTTCAGTGGTGGTGATCAGGTGAATGGAATATACCTGGATGGATTTGGCGTCATGTTTGACTTTGAGAGCAGCGGGTTGTTGAGTTTGTCAGATATGATTGGACGATCTGTCAGAGCATTGCCCCGGATTCGTTTTAATTCTGAAGAGGATAATCAAATTTCAATCCATGTTGAAACGGACAAAAAGGATGATCAGAAAGAAGGGGACGAAAAGGCCGAAATCGAAAAATCATTAAAGAAAACCGAAAACCTGATTTATGAATTCTTTCTTGATTATGCCAGTACCGTCAAGTCATTATCCGATAATGACCGGATTTGTATAAATATTCGTAACAACGGTGATCCGGAAGTTCCGTCTCAATTGCGGGCGTGTGCAATCGTGAGTGAACTCGGTAATTATCGACGTGGAAAGATCAATGAATCTAAATTGCGTTCCCAGATTAAAATTGATCGGACTTACGGGACAGAACAGACCCGAGATCTGGATATTTTTGAGAAAATATTTGATCGTTCGCTAGATCGAAAAACGGGAACTCATATTATCGATTGGGACGGGAACACACGCAGTATGTACCTGGATGGGTATGGGGCAATTTTCTTTTCACCGGTGTCAGCCATGGACAGGTTTGAACATATTATCATTCGGAAAGCCGGTGATTTAGAGAAAAAGATGCAGCACGCCGAGGCGAGAGTGCGAAGTGCGGAAGAACGGGTAAGGGATCAAGAAGA
The DNA here is from genome assembly GCA_964485475.1 of uncultured bacterium. Classification (GTDB taxonomy): domain Bacteria; phylum Fidelibacterota; class UBA2242; order UBA2242; family UBA2242; genus B118-G9. The sequence goes on along the minus strand of CAZAKB010000061.1, from coordinate 11,378 downwards.
AAAGGTGAGAGAGCACGAAGAACAAGTAAGAGCCCAAGAGGAAACTATTCGTAAAAGCCATTCTAAAGTAGCAGAGGCTTCGCCCGCCGATCCTGCTCCGCCGGCAGCCCCATTGCCTCCGCATAAAGTTATTCTCCATGATGAAGATTACGACTTCGATTTTGATTTTGATTTTGATAATGCAATGAGACCAACAGACAAGGAAATTGACTCGATTTTGACTGGTATTACCGATAAAATCATTGAAATTCTGGGTCAGTATGGCCCTACATTACGCACAGTTAAAAACAATGAATCAATCCTGGTAGCGGTTGATATTGCTAACCATTTATGGGACGATAACAGGAATATGCTCTATTTGAAAGTCAAGAAAAGCGATGTTGATCGGTATGCCCGAGATGAACTGACCTTTGAGAAGTTTAAAAAATCCGTAGATATCTGGAAAGATTAGCAATCATTTTATAGTAAAATGATATTTCAGCCAGGTGAAACGAGGTGTTTTACCTGGCTCTTGTATATAGATCGGATTTTAAAAATAAACGGATAATATTCAGGTGATCGAAAATCCATGAACGCCCAGGGATAGGGTGTAAATTGACCTTTCTCGTAATGCAATGCCATGTCAGCGTAAATGCCATTACTCAGATATATTTTATGAATGCCATACTTGGCGGAAGCTAATACGACCTTGTCGTAATCCATATACCCAATATCAAGATTTACTTTGCGATGTCCGCCGATTGCCAGTATCATTTCAGTTTCATTTGTAATCAATTTAGCCTCAGCCAAAAAGCCGGGGCTGATCAGATTGGTGAAGGAATAGAATTGCCGAAAAATTGGAATGCCCATCTCATTATCGTAATAATCAGTACCTTTGAATGGGAAAGAATCACTCTTGAAATCTATGGGACTGAGTTGTTTCTCCAGTGTTTTAATAGCTTCATCGAGAATCTCGTTTGATGAGTACAATGCCCCCACGAAATATTTTACTGCTTGTGCTGGTTCCGGTTTCATAATGTTGCCTTAATTTATTTGACCCAAATTGGGACTTTGTACCCCGATTCTTTATCATAGTGAAGATTTTCTTTCAATGCAAGTTCGGCCTTTTTAACCACATCTTCCGGAATGTTGAAATATTTTTGGGTGATTTCGGAAATTTCCTCATTGAATTTACCCTTAAAAAACAGGTCATCGCCTTCTCGTTTGATGTAATGGTTATGAAGGTAAACAAAACCGTTTTCATCCCGCTTTGACAGGCATATTCCGTGCATTGTCATCTGGTGAAAGGAGTTTCCCCAATGTTCAAAGAACTGGTCGTCAGTAGTTGCAGTTTTGATAAATGAATATCGTTTTTTCATCTGTTTCCCGCCGGGTGTCCAGAGCGAATATCGGTCCTGGTCCGACTTCTTGGATAGATATATTCCCCGATCACTGTTGGTTGAGGAAATATCCAGCGGACTGTCAAGCAGATAACCGGGGTCGACCAGAAATTCCTTGCTGTCCTGTTTTAAGATTAATGCGCAATGTGAATTTTCACCGGAATGCATATCTGCCATCAGAAAATCAGTTTCATATCCGATATGGTCAAGAATGGTTTTCAGGAAAAACGTCAGTGAAAAGCAGGTACCGCCCAGTCGAAACCGCTCATGATCGGTAATGACTTCTTCCGGGAACCTGAAATGGTTTTTATCCCAGTTTTGATTCAGTTTTATAATTTTACTTAGATTTTCATAAGGAAGCTGGGCATAACAACGGAGAATTTTGTTCAGGTTTTCATGGGTCGGATCGGTATTTTCGATCCGGGCAATTTCCAGAAATCGTTGGACGGCGGGAACTGATGAGGCGGTATTTATTGCCTTTTCCATACCATAAAGCTACTCTGGAACCTGCAAAAAACCAAAATCCAATAATTAATTGGGATGATTCTTGACATCGGACATACTTTTCCTTAAAATTTCCTGCAGTAATTGATTTTAAAACCGCTTTGAATAGTTTTTATAAAGGTCTCTGTTGATGTATAAAACCATATTAATAACGGGTGCGACCTCGGGATTCGGAAAAGCCTGTGCCATTAAGTTTGCCCAAAATGGCTGGAAGCTCATTCTAACTGGCCGCCGAGAAGATCGCTTGACCAAATTGTATAATGAATTGTCCCTGAAAGCGCCGGTTCATACCCTTTCTCTGGATATACGGAATCGCCGTGACGTTTTTGAAAAATTACAGTCAATTCCGGCTGATTTTGCTTCAATTGATGTCCTTGTCAATAATGCCGGGCTGGCGCTCGGTTTGCTCCCGGCTCACGAGGCGGACATTGATGATTGGGAAACGATGATCGATACCAATATCAAAGGATTGGTTTATTGTACGCGGGCAATCTTACCGAAAATGGTTGAGCGAAACAGAGGCTTAATTATAAATATCGGATCGATTGCCGGAAACTGGCCTTATCCGGGTGGAAATGTGTATGGTGCAACCAAGGCATTTGTGCAGCAATTTTCACGCAATTTGAGGTCGGATTTACTGGGGAAAAATATCCGGATAACAAATATTGAACCCGGCATTGCAGAAACAGAATTTTCGATTGTCAGATATCACGGTGATAAGGAAAAAGCGAAAAAGGTTTACCAGAACACCAAAGCGCTGTCGGCAGAAGATATTGCGGAGATCATCTGGTGGCTGGCCAATAGTCCTGAACATGTTAATATTAACCAACTGGAAGTGATGCCTACACTTCAGGCGTGGGGACCACTAAATATATTTCGGGAAGAAAAACTGTGACAAAGAAAATTCTCACACGCAAGAAAGAACATCTTCAAATCGCTAACGATGAACCGGTTCATTTCCATGAATTGACAACCGGTTTTGAAGATTACCAATTTGTACATAATGCCTTGCCGGAAATCGATCTCAAAGATGTAAATATCAAGACAAACTTTCTTGGTTATGAATTGCAGTCTCCGTTGATGATTTCGTCAATCAGTGGTGGCGAGGATGAAAGCAAACAATTGAACCGGGACTTGGCCCGGGCGGCCAGTCAATCGGGAATTGCGTTGTCATTGGGCAGTATTCGGCCGGCGCTGGAAAATCCGGAATGTATTGGCAGCTATCAGATTGCTAGAGAAGAGGCGCCAAATATTCCGATTATTGCCAATATTGGTGCGTCTCAACTGGTCAAGGAGTACAAATCTAAACAGTTAACAAAAGTACTGAAGCAGATCAAAGTCAATGCAATTTCCATCCACCTCAATCCTCTGCAAGAAGCATTACAACCCGAGGGAGAACCTGATTTCAAAGGCGTGAGCAGGGCCATTGAAATTCTGCGGGAAACATTGCCGTATCCCGTAATTGTCAAAGAGGTTGGATTTGGTTTGTCACTGGATGTTATCAAGCGCTTGCAGAAGATGGGAATCCAATGGGTTGACGTTGCCGGATCGGGTGGAACATCTTGGTCGCGAATTGAACATCATCGCACTGAAGTTCAGGATAAAAAAGATATCGCGACCCAGTTTTTTGAATGGGGAATTCCAACGGTTGAATCAATTCAAAATGCCGTCAAAGTAAAGCAGATGAAAATAATTGCTTCCGGTGGAATCGATACCGGGTTGAAATTTGCCAAAGCGATTGCTCTCGGTGCCGAACTGGCCGGAGCCGCCATACCTTTTTTACAAGCCCGGAACAAAGGTGGTGTCGCCCAGGTTTGTGATTTAATTAATGTCTATTCCGAAACGCTCCGGATCGCCATGTTCTGTACCGGAAATCAGGATTTAGCCCGATTTAGAGGAAATAAATCAATAATTTCTTATCGAAAATTATAAAAATAATCCGTATTTTTCAGCAATGAAGATGAACAAGAAAAACCTTTTCGCAATTCTGAATTTGGTCCTGTTGTTTTTATTGGTTATCCCAACCGTCGCAGAAGAGTTTTCAATTCTGTTTTCAGCTTCGGTTCAGGGTGAAACCGAACCCTGTGGGTGAAAGACTCACAAGCTTGGCGGTCTGGCCAGGAAAGCAACAGTTTTTGAACAGTATCTCAGGACCCATGATAATAATCTGATCCTGGATGCCGGTGATCTTTTCTTCAAGTCGCTGTTTCCTTCTCCGAGAGAGGTTAGCAAGCAGATGGAGATTGGCCGGACAATGATACAGAGTTACAATGAACTGGGGTATCATGCCTACAATGTATCGTCCCATGATTTTGCGGGTGGTTTCGAAAATGTTCGTGAACTGGAAAACAGTGCGGACTTCCCATTTATCAGCGCCAATATTCTGGACAGCGCTTCTCAACAACCACTTTTTAAACCGTATATTATTCAAAAAGTGTCCAGAAAAAAGTTCGGGATCATAGGAGTGACATCACTACCAAAAGCACCAATTAAAGGCGTGATAGTAGGTAGTATCACCGAAAGTATTAACAAGTATCTGCCGGAGATGTGCAAACAAGCCGATTACATTATACTGCTTGCATATCTGGAGCGGGATGACGAAGTCGAATTTTTCACCCAGCAGCTGGATATTGACTTTATTCTTGTATCTGGTACCTTCCGATATTCGCGGAATCTTGAAAATAAAAAAGGAATGCTGGTCGCCCGTTGCGGTAATATTGGAAAATATGTTGGAATCCTAAAAATTGATTTGCAGGTTCCGGATCAGCAACTCACCGATATCTCAAATTTAATGATCCAAGTAAACTATGCTGAAAAACGAATGAAATCCTTTAAAGATGCTGCTCAAGGTCGACCGCTGGAAGAATTTTATGCAAAAGATCCCAATATTCTGCGCACAATCAAAAGCCTTGAAACTCAAATTCAGGTTTTGCAGGATGAAATTCAATCGATGAAAAATCCGGTTACTTACGATTTGATTGAAATGGATGAATCAATACCCGATAAGCCGGAAATACGCACAATGCTAAATGACTTGGAAAAAAGAATTCCCCAGATTCAGTCGAACTAGTTCAAACAATTTCAAATAAAAACATCCAGGCTTACCGAATTCATCGGGACGTTCTCGACGATTACTGTCATGAACAACAGAGATATGTTTGATTGATCAATAGTGAATGTGGAGCTGGACGGGATCGAACCGACGACCTCTTGAATGCCATTCAAGCGCTCTCCCAACTGAGCTACAACCCCATGAAAAATAGCGGCATAAGTTACAATTGAAGGAAGCAATAATCAAGTTTTGATTTACGGATACCAATATTCGGGATGAACCCGTATAAATTGTGCAGGGTATGGAAATTCACCTTTGTTTTATATCATGGAAATTCCTTAACTTAGCGTCTGAATATTTGAAAGGAATGTATTATGGGTGAAAGACTTAAAAATATACATTTGTCTAAATCGTCTGTGACCGATCGGGTCAGAACAGTCAACATTCAAACCGCTCACTGCCCAAATGGATGTGATCTAATGTGTGAAAAAATCAAAATCCATGATCTTAATTCCATTTGTGTTAAGATTCACTATAAAGACCAGGAAGGTTTGCTGCACATTGACCCGGAATTTGGTAGTTATAATCATATTTCTGAAGTGGAAATCCCGGATGGTGAAGTTGTGCGTTTTTCATGTCCTCACTGTGGTGTTACATTAGTGGATGAATCCGAAACCTGCCGTACCTGTTCTGCCCCGGTTTTCACAGTGATATTACCGAATGAAGGCGAAGTTTCAGGTTGCCTGCGTAAAGGGTGTTTCGATCATACCTTGAAAATTGAAAGTTTTGAAGCCTTGCAGCTCCGTATTGACGAAGACTTTGTCAAAGTTATTATGTAATATCAACGGTTTGTTTCGGTCATAACATCAGTGTAGATTAGAAAACCGAATGATATGATGAATTTATTAACAATTCGAAAATTAGATAAGCCACTAAATTGAAAAACAGGAAAGCGAATATGAATATTTCAGGAGTTTCAATCAGTAAATTAGCCGAAAAATACGGAACACCTCTGTATGTTTATGATTTTGAAAAAATCCGACAGAACGCCCGACGACTGAAAGCAGCATTCAAATCCGATAACGTCAATGTGGATTTTTATTATGCAATGAAAGCCAATTGCCATCCCGAAATTCTCAAGATTTTTGTCGAAGAGGAATTTGGAATGGATTGTGTCAGCCCCGGTGAACTTCAATTAGCGTTGCAGGCCGGAGTTAAAGCCGGTCATATTCTCTATACCGGTAATTATGAAAGCCCGGTTGATTTACAGGCAGCGTACAGTGCCGGCGCAAAAATAAACCTCGATGATATTTCATCATTGGAGCGTTTGCTTAAGGTTGGTAAACCCGAGCTGATCATGTACCGGATAAATCCGGGGAAGGGTCGCGGAAAATACGAACAAATTACCACGGGTGGCGATAAAGCCAAATTTGGAGTTCCCTTCGAAAAAGCCGTGATTGCATATAAAAACGCGATGGACGCCGGAATTACCCGTTTTGGTGCGCATATGATGACCGGATCCGGTGTACTGGATGAAGAGCATTTTCCCTATATGCTTGAACTGTTTATGAACGAGTTAGGCGAAATTAAAAAAGAATTGGGAATCAATTTCGAGTTTATCGATATGGGTGGTGGTTTAGGCATTCCCTATTTCGGTGATGAAAAAACATTGGATGTGGAAACTGTCGCTAAAGAAACAATAGCGGTTTTTCAGCAAAAAGTCAAAGAACTGAATTTGGGAAATCCGACCTTGGCGCTGGAGCCGGGCCGGTTTTTGGTTGGTGATGCCGGCTTGATGATCAGTCGTGTTACCGGAATAAAAAAAGGATATCGGACTTTTATCGGCATTGACGCCGGTTTTAATACGCTGATCCGTTCGGCTCTGTATGGCGCCCAGCACACGATCGTTGTTGATGGTAAAGAAGATATGGAAGCATCAATGACGGTTGACATCTGCGGCCAAATCTGCGAAAATACCGATATTTTTACAAAAGATCGTGCTATGCCCAAAACTGAAGAAGGGGATTTACTTGTATTTACCCAGGCCGGTGCATATGGCAGTGTTATGGCAATGCCCTATAATCTGCGTTATCGCCCAGCTGAAGTAGCCATTATGAACGGCATTGCAAAATTAATTACCCGACGTGAAACCTTTGATGACTACACGAGCCGGTTCCAGAGTATATAAAAACGATTGACTTTTTAGGAGAATAACGGAAATGAAACTCGAACAGCTATTGAAAATTCTTCCGGAAAAACAGGTTTTTGGCGACGAGAATCCGGATATTAAGGGAGTCGTATACGATCCGCTGCGTGTGGAAAAGGGATTTCTGTATGTGGCAATCAATATTTATACTCAAATGGATAAAATTGAATTACCCGATGGTCATCCTTTTGTACCGAATGCAATTAAAGCCGGAGCGGTGGCGGTGATGGTCAAGAAAGATGTCGAAGTCCCAGAAGGAATCGTCAAGATTATTGTCCCGGACTCACGGCTTGCATTGGCATTGGTTGCCGGTGAATTTTATCAGCATCCTTCGCTGGCATTTAAACTGATTGGTATTACCGGTACAAACGGCAAAACGACGACCGCTCACATTGTGGAAAGTATATTAGCCCAAAAATACCGTACCGGTCTGATCGGAACTCTCTATTATAAAATAAACGGAAAGATAAACAAGTCGAAAGATACGACACCGGAACCGCCGGACCTGCAAGAAATATTTGCCCGTATGAAAGATGAATCCGTCGAATATTGCGTCATGGAAGTATCATCCCATGGAGTTGATTTTCACCGGGTTTCCGGGATTGAATACGAAACCGGAATCTGGACGAATTTTACCCAGGATCATCTGGACTGGCATAAGACAATGGAAGCATATCGGGCCGCCAAACTGCGTTGGTTCGGAAGTCTTGGAACTGATAAAACTGTCATTGTTAATGTAGACGATGCGTCATCTCGGTTTTTCATTGATGCTGCACAGGCAAAGGTGGTGAAGTACGGGATTGAAAATTCTGCCGATGTTACTGCGGAAAATATCAACATGGACGGGACCGGGACATCATTTACATTAGTGACACCGACGGGAAAAATTGAGGTCCACGCGAAATTGCGGGGAATGTTTAACCTGTATAATATGCTGGCTGCTGTTTCTGCGGTTTTAAAGGACGTATCACTCACAGAAATCAAATCTGGTCTTGAGCAGGACATTGTCGTTGCCGGGCGTTTCCAGACCATTAGCCAGGGGCAGGATTTTACTGTGATCGTTGATTATGCGCATACTCCGGATGGATTGTTAAAAGTCCTGAATGCCGCCCGGTCAATGAATCCGAACCGAATCATTACCGTGTTCGGTTGTGGCGGTGACCGTGATCCCGACAAGCGTCCCAAAATGACAGCGATCACCGAAGAATTAAGTGATATTGCTATCATTACCGATGATAATCCGCGGACGGAAGACCCGGATAAAATTGTGGAACAGGTTTTAGCCGGTATCAAGGGGCGGAATTCCTTTGAATATGAAGTTATTCACGATCGTTATAAAGCCATCGAGCATGGGATAGACATTGCCCGAACCGGTGATCTGGTTTTGATTGCCGGAAAAGGCCACGAAACAACCCAAACATTAAAAGACCGAACAATTCATTTTAATGATGTTGAAGTTGCTGATGAAATTTTGAAGGAAAAAGTTAATAATTAATCGTTGCTGATCTGATGACTACAGGAGATTTAACAATTACCAATCGATCCGTACTGGTTCTGAATCAGACCTATGAACCATTGCACATCTGTAATGTTAAACGGGCGATTGTTTTGCTGATCGAAGACAAGGCCAGTATGGTCGGTGTAGTAGACCATTTAGCCATTTGTTCAGCCTCATCGGAGTTTCCGGTTCCCTCGATTATCCGGGTTAACCGGTATGTCCGGATTCATAACTGGTTCGCGGTATTGAATAAAGCGAACATTTTCAGACGGGACGGCCATACCTGCCAATATTGCGGAGCGACCGGTATTCCTATGACGATTGATCACATCGTACCAAAAGTGCTGGGCGGTAAGGAGACCTGGGAAAATCTGGTGACAGCTTGTATTCACTGCAATAGTAAAAAGGGCGACAGGCCACTGGAATCGTCAGGGATGGAACTAAAATCGATACCTAAAAGACCGCATAAAGTACATACTTTACAACGATTTTACGGTGCCCCACTTGAAGAATGGCGACCGTACTTGTATTTAGATTAGGAAAAATCAACATGGAAGAAAAGAAGAGAGGACGAATATTAAGCGGGATGCGGCCAACCGGCAAGATGCATCTTGGTAATTATGTCGGAGCGCTTGAAAACTGGGTTGCGATGCAGGGTGAATTCGAGAATTATCACTTAATCGCTGATTATCATGCCCTGACAACAAACCTTGACACCAGCAAGATTCTGGGAAATACGCTGGAAATGATTGCCGACTGGCTGGCCGTGGGCATCAATCCGGAAAAAAGCCCGATTTTTCGCCAGAGCCAGATCAAGGAACACTCTGAGTTACACCTGATATTTTCAATGCTGATAACAACCGCCCGTTTAGAACGAAATCCAACTCTAAAGGAACAGGTCAAAGACCTGAATATGGATTCGCTCATCTATGGTCATCTTGGCTATCCGGTTTTGCAAGCTGCGGATATTTTGCTTTATAAAGGCAATGTTGTTCCAGTGGGTGAAGATCAGGCACCACATGTGGAAATTACCCGAGAAATCGCTCGCAAATTCAATTCGACCTACGGTGAAGTATTTCCGATACCAAAAACAAAACTGACGACTTTTGCCCGACTGCCTGGACTTGATGGAAATAAAATGAGCAAATCAGTGGGGAATACAATTTTACTGTCCGATGGTGAAGAGGAAATAAAGCAAAAGATCCGCAAAGCGATTACCGATTCCCAAAAAATTCGACGTGGTGATCCTGGACGCCCGGAAATTTGCCTTGTTTTTACCTATCATCAGCGATTCAATGCTGCGGAAACCGAAGAAATAACCGATGGCTGTAGGAGTGGTGCTTTAGGTTGTGTGGATTGTAAAATGAAATGTGCCGGAGCGATTGCCGCCGCCATATCACCATTTGCAGAGAAACGTCACTATTATTCCGAGCATCTTGATGACGTACTTGATATTATTAAAGATGGTGAAAGGCGAGCCAGAGTGGTTGCTGCCGATACAATGAAAGAGGTTCGGGACGTTATGTCTATGGGTTAATTCATGAGTTATAATGTCAAGCTGGAAGTATTTGAGGGCCCACTGGATTTGCTACTCTTTTTTATCAAAAGAGATGAGATCAATATTTACGACATCCCGATATCTTATATTACCCAGGAATATCTTGAATATCTGGATATCATGAAAAGTATGAACCTTCATCTGGCCGGGGAATTTATTCTGATGGCATCGCTGCTGATGCGGATCAAAGTTCAGATGCTGCTTCCCCGCGAGCAAGTCGAGAATGAAGAACTAATTGAGGATCCCCGGACGGAACTGATCCAGATGCTGGTTGAATACCAGAAATACAGGGAAGCCAGCGCAATGTTCAGAAATCTGGAAGAAAAACAGAATAAGTTTTATCCTGTAAAAACCGCCACCGATACGATTTCCTGGGATCCGGGTCTTTTTTTGGCTGATGTCCATCTCGTTGATCTCGGGATTTCATTCAGAAATCTGCTGGAATCAATGCCCAAGACCAAGTATTATGAAATCCGGACCTATAAAATTAATATCAATCAACAAGCGCAAATTCTGCGGACGATGTTTGCAAATAAGAAGCGATTAAAGTTTTCAAATGTTGCCGGAATATTAAAAAACCGGATTGAAGTTGTCGTAACTTTTTTAGCTATTCTGGAAATGGTGAAATCTGAAGAGATCAGTGTTTCTCAGAAAACGATATTCGGTGATATATATCTTACAAAAATACAATTAAAGGAAACGAATGTTATCGCAAACGCATAAAGTCGTAATGGCCTTACTGTTTTCCGCCGACGAACCGCTAACATCAGCGCAGGTGGAATTATGTCTGGAGGAAGCAGTTCAGTTAGACGAAATTGTGGCAGAAATCAATGACTATTTTGAGCGTGATGGCTTGCCGGTCTGGGTGCAAAAAATTGCCCAGGGTTTTCGGCTGATGACCAGGGAAGAATACGAACCGTGGATTCGGCGCCTTTACCAGAATCAGGGCAATGTAAAACTCTCAAAATCTGCCCTGGAAACACTGTCGATCATCGCATACAAACAGCCAATTACCCGTGGTGAAATTGACGCCATCCGAGGGGTAAGTTCTTATTTAAAATCGCTACTTGAGAAAAATCTGATCGAAACAAAAGGTCGTCAGGAAGGTCCCGGAAGGCCGTTACTATATGGAACCAGTTCTCATTTTCTTGAATATTTTGGACTAAACAGTCTTCATGATC
>CAZAKB010000060.1:0-17680 GCA_964485475.1 uncultured bacterium | reverse complement strand
TGAGGCGAGTTGTAAGGATATTTCCTTCGGAGATGATGCGGCTCGCTTGGGCTTGGATGCCAATTTGAATATATATGGAAATTTTAATCGCTATGATACTTCCGTTAATCCTTTTTATGCAGGTGGAAATCTCTGGAGTGAAGGTGCAAAAATGGTGTTTGCCGGTGGCGCGGAAATCCAGACAATAAATAATCTTGGAACAACCAGTTCTTCACCATATCCTTTTCGTGTCCAGGAACTAGTTATTAATAAAACCTCAGGAAAATTTTCAACCGGTGGGACAGAAGAAGGTTCTAATGATTTTAAATTGGGAATTGGTACCAGTTTAGAAGTGATTAGTGGGACATTTGAACTTGGCTATAAAGATGATATTGAGGGTAGAACTACTTCGGGAAGCGCAGCATCTCCTAAAATAATTATTTATGAGGACGGTGCTTATACGATGCTTGGAAATTATTCCCATATTAGACGTGCGACCAATACCGGTGATGAAACCTCTAAAATTGACTCGATGATCGTCTATGGAGAAGCAACGCTTACTACCCTAAGTTCAAATAGGATTAATTTATCGGCAATTAATATTAAAGATGGTGGACTATTGCTAATTGAATCCGGTTGGAGCTCTTCAGGTCCTCGGTTGAATGCAGGAATTATCACTGTCGAAAATTGCGGTATTATGGAAAATATCATCAATACGGATATCTGGTATAATACACAGGTCGCTCTTTTGTCCGGTGGTGAATATGAAGTGACCAGTTCCGAACCCACATTACCTGTTTTTTCAGTGAATCAGGGAACCGTTGTTTATTCCCGAAATATCAGTGATTCCGATCAGACAATTACTGATATAGATTACCATAATTTAGAAATTAAATATGCTAACGGAGAATCGAAAAAAGTCTGGGCACTTTCGGCAGACCGGACAGTTGATTCTCTGGCTACAAATAATTCAGCACAATTAGTACTCAGTGCGGCTTCTGCTCAGACATTGACTATTAATTCAAAATTACGTCTGACATCTGGATCGGTGGATAATTCAGATGCAAATGTTACGGTTGCTATTAGCGATGGCGCAATAATATCCCGGGCGACTGGTGTGATCACTGACGAGTTAAATTTTAACGGAGCAGTGGATCTTTTTTATACAAGTACGGCAGATACAGTTTCATCCGGGCCAGAAATCCCGACATCGAGTGGTACGGTGAATAATGTTACGATTTCGGGAACTAAAGGTGTCAAACTGACCCGCGATCTTACGGTTAGTGGTGATCTGTCATTGGAAAAAGGAACGATTTTCCTGGAAGGCTATAACCTTGAATTAGGTTCTGCCGCAACCATCATCGAGACAGATTCAACAATTATCCAGGGAACTCTTGATATTAGCCGTGGTTTATCTCAGAATACGAATGAAGTTTTCGGAGGGCTGGGAATTGAAATATTGGCAATCGATGTAGCTCCGGGAACAGTCGTAGCCGAACGCAATGTTGGCGTTGCGATTAATCTGGGTAAAAACGGAATGAGCATTCTACGGAATTTTGAATTGACCGTACAAAATAATGAAAATCTCAACGCCACGCTGGTATTTCATTATAATCCGGCGGAGTTAAATGGTATCGAGAAGAGTGATCTCGTACTTTATCAACTGGCTTTTGATGGGACAATCTGGGAAGCGCTTGAATCCACGGTTGATCTTACGGAAGAGACCATCACGGCAAGCGGGATTAGGTCGTTTTCATCGATAACGTGTGGAAGCAAACCCAATCAAGCCCCGGTTCTGAGTAGTGTGGAAAATATGGTGACCGATGAGGACGTGCCAGCGACGGTTAAAGTCTACGCAACCGATGCAGATAGTGACGACCTTGTGTATGGAATTTCTGTGGATACCAGTGCAATTCAATTGGCATATACATCTTCAGATTCGACATTATTAATGACTCCGGTTCTGAACTGGAATGGATCGGCGGAGATTACTGTTGCTGCATCTGATGGAATCGATACAACTTTTACACACTTTACTCTGATTGTACAGCCGGTAAATGATGCGCCGACATCTTTTACATTATCTTCACCAGCAAATGGCGCTACTATTACTATCAATACAGACAGTTTGAATCATGTTATTAGTTTTTCCTGGAATGCTTCATCTGATGTGGATGACGATGCTTTATCGTATATTTTTGTACCGGGCGGCGAATTAGCAAGTCTGGATACAACGATTATCACCGCTGAGGCAGGAACATCTCTGTCCGTTGCCGATATCAGGGATCTATTTTCAGATAGTACCCTGGCCGGTACCTGGACCGTGTCAGTGACTGATGGCATCGATACAGTTGCAGCCGAAAATAGTCCTTTTATGGTTACAATTAAATCTTTAGTAAATAATGGTCCTGTATTGAATCCGATTGAAAACCTAACGATTGATGAAGATTCGAGTGAAACGATTATTGTTTATGCTACCGATGGCGATAACGATGTGCTTGAATACTCGTTTTCGGCGGATACCAACGCTATTTCTTTGATGTATAAAGTACAGGATTCAACATTATTAATAACTCCTGCTTCAAATTGGAATGGTATATCTGAAATCACTATTTCTGCAACCGATGGTATTGATACGGCATTGATAACTTTTACGTTGACAGTACAACCGGTAAACGATTTACCGGAATCCTTTTCGTTGGTATTACCGGAAGATGAATCTGTAATTACAGTCAAGTCTGACAGTCTGACTCAGACCATCACTTTTTCTTGGAACACATCTTCGGATATTGATGGTGATGAACTGGTATATATCTTCGTACCCGGTGGCGATCTGGCTGATCTGGATACAACAATAATTTCTACAGAACTCAGCACATCATTATCTGTTGCGGATCTTTCCGGATTACTTTCAAATAGTAGCCTATCCTGTATCTGGGCTGTATTTGTAACCGATGGCATTGATACGGTCGCTGCGGACAATAATTCGCTTTCGTTTACAATTCAGATCAATACGGTTTCAATCGTAACCGGCCTTGAAATTCCGGATAAATTTCAGTTATATAATAATTATCCGAATCCCTTTAATCCAATAACGCAGATTAAATTTGGATTACCAAAGAGCGAATTTGTGGAAATTACAATTTATAATGCATTGGGAAGAAGGGTGAAAAACCTGGTAAGTGAGACAAAAGAGGCCGGGTATCATGCAATCCAGTGGGACGCAACGGATAACTACGGAAGAAATGTTTCGAATGGTGTTTATTTCTGCCAATTCGTCTCAAAGGATTTTAGTCGTGTTATTAAAATGGTTTATCTGAAATAATAAAATTGTGGCAGGAGTGCTGTTGCACTCCTGATTCCACGTCGGAGGACTAATGAAAAAAATCGCATTAATTTTAGTTTTGGTAGTTTCTTTTTTACATGCAACAGAGATTGAGACCGCTCAATCCGGTAATTGGAATGAATCTGCAACATGGACAGGCGGCACTGTGCCTGCCAGTGAACAGGATGTAAAAATTGGTGCCGGTCATGTCATTGCCATCATCAATGCCGATGCTGCATGCAAAACACTAACATTTGGTGATGAGACAGCGAAACTAAATTTAAGTACTTCTAGTAGTGTGCTAAGTGTTTATGGTGATTTTACACCGGATACGACCGCACATGTTCCTTTCTCATATTGGGAAGATGGTGCCAAACTTTGTTTTGTTGGTGTTGCAGATACTCAACGGATAAACAATATTCGTAATGCGAATACCTACACTGATATGGCTTTTTTCAAGACGATTGAAGTGAATAAAGACAGTGGCGTGGTTACTTTTGCCGGGTCGTCGGATTCCAAATTAAATATCACAAATGCATTGATTGTAAAAAGCGGTACATTTTTTGTGCCGGCAAAATATGATATTAATGGAAGAAGTTTCGACGGTATAGACTTCGCACATCCTGAAATTATTGTCGAAAGTAACGGAACTTTTAAGATGCAGGGTGATGCATCTCAGATTGTAGCCCGTTGTGGTTCCGATATGCAGAGCATTGGAAAGATGACGGTCTATGGAACTGCGATTATGGCATCAAGTAGTTCAAACCGGATCCGCATTGCTGATATCGATGTCGAAGATGGTGGGTTTCTCTTCGTGCCGTATTATTCAGAAGGTGGGAACATGACCAGTGAGAAGTTCGATGCCGGTACTATTTTAGTAAAAAGTGGTGGTCTGGTGAAAGTTTCTTTAAATACCGATATTTGGTATACCGATACGCAGGTTGCTCTATTAGCCGGTGGAGAATATGAAGCGACGAGCTCAACGCCAACATTACCGGATTTTTCGACTAACCAGGGAACAGTCGTATATTCGAGGACATCCACGAGTAACGACCAGACAATCGTTGATATGGACTATCATAATCTTGAGATAAAGTATGCAAACGAAGAAACTAGCAAAATCTGGACCTTGGCGGCCAATCGGGTGGTTGATTCTCTGGCGACCAATAACTCTGCAAAACTGGTTCTAAATGCGGCAACGGCTCAGACATTGAGTATCAACAAAATACTTCGTTTAACATCCGGTTGCGTTGACAATTCCGATGCAAATATAATAATCCAAATGGCGGATAATTCAATTATTTCAAGAGCGACCGGTGTTTTGCAGGCAGCACTGCTCTTTGACGAGTCCGTAAATTTGCGATATACCAGTTCTGTCGATACCGTAACCACCGGTTGGGAAGTCCCTGAAGATGAAGATATACTAAAGGATTTTGAATGCAACAGCTCAACGGGTGTCAAGATTGATCGCAATATTACAGTGAATGGTTTCTTGGAAGTCAGTAAAGGCGCAATTTATACGGGTGATTATACAATTCATCTTGCTTCCGGTGCGACTCTATCAGAAACAGATAGCTGTACGGTACTGGGGAATATTCGTTCCTCTCAATCCGCGATGCAAAATACAACCGCTGATTTTGGTGAAATTGGCATGGAAATAACACCGATCGATGCAGCAATGGGAGCAACAACAGTACGTCGAGTTACCGGTCAATGTCAGAATTTGGGGGAAGATGCCTCTATTTTACGATATTTTGAAATTACACCAACAAGTAATACAAACTTAAATGCAACTATAGCATTCAAATACGATTGTTCTGAATTAAATGGAATTATTGAAGATCAGTTGGGATTATATGTATCAAACGATGGCGAAAACTGGGCTGAAGTGACTAGTCAGTGGAATGCGACTGAAAAAACTGTCAATACATCCGGCCTTGCATCGGTCTGCTATCTTACACTAGGGCAGAAGAGTGAGTCAGCAGTGTCAGATGATCCGATTGTTCTAAGTCAATTTAACGTCACAGATAATTTTCCGAATCCCTTTAATCCGACAACGACAATCCAATTCACAATTCCTTCGGCGGGCATCGTTCAATTGGATGTCTACTCACTGCAGGGGAAATGTATTGAGTCAAGGGAAATGAAAATGAATACGGCAGGCAATAATTATTTCATTGTAAATGCCGAAAACTGGTCATCGGGTGTGTATTTATATCAGGTGTCATTTAATGGAAAAACCATTAACAAGAAAATGGCTTTTGTAAAATAGGTCATTGATGTTATATCTGGCTTAAAACTGGGTTAAATTCATCTAAACCAAAAAAGATATGAATGGTTATTATTTATTAAAAACGGAAAGAATATTTAAATGCGGTGGCAGTTGTACAAACTGATTAAAATAGGTTTATCTTCAGTTTTATTATGTCTCTCAATGATTTCATGTTCATCGACGAAATCGGTTCTCCATCTGAAAAAAACAAAAACCGATAGTATTACGATTCTTGTTACAGATTCCGGGCTGGGAGGTATATCGGTGGCTGCATATCTTGAGCAGTTGTTTCGTGAAAACCCGGTTACTGGGAATATACGGATCATCTTTGCTAATGCGCTTTATGAATCTGGTTACGGTTATAATAGTATGGAAACCGTTGAAGAAAAAGTCAAAGTGTTTGATGCTGCCCTGTATGCATTTAATGAAAAGTATTCCCCCGATTTGATCCTGGTAGCCTGCAATACCCTGTCGGTTATTTATCCCTATACATCATTTTCAACATTAGAAAAACCACAAGTCTTTTCCATTGTTGATAATGGCGTGAATTTGATACAGGACTATTTGCTGAATAATCCGGAAAGCGCTGTGATCATTGCCGGAACAGAAACGACCATTAATCAAAATACACATCGTGAAAAATTATTGGAAGAAGGATTTCAAAATAATCGGATCGTTACACAGGCCTTTCCATCTCTCGAATCAGAAATCCAGATGAATCCGAATAGTGATATGGTAATCTCAATGATTGAAATGTATGCTTATGAATGTGTCGAACGCTGCCCGGCTGGCATTGAACAGGTAGGAATGGCCCTGTGTTGTACGCATTATCCCTATTCAGCCAGGCATTTTAAAGAAATATTCGAAGGAATATTGGGTAAACCGGTGGAAATCCTAGATCCCAATCGAAAAATGGCGGAAGATGTCTTTACAAGGTTTTCGGGAAATGGAAGCGATTCCAGGGTGGAAGTGACTGTTGTCTCACGGGCATTAATATCAGAGGAGGAACAGAATAGCATCTCTTCGATATTAGAAGAGAGTTCACCACGTCTCGCTGATGCATTACGAAATTATCACTATGATGATATGTTATTTCAGATAGATAAATAATAATATTGTTCTTATAAATTGCTATTCTACAGAAATGTAGAGAACCTACAGATTAATGAAGAGTAACAAAGAGTTGTTTCTTTTTATTGGTCGGTAAGAACAAGATTCAAACAAGTGTATTTTAACACATTTATTGACTCATTAAGAAAGGATGAAAAATGGAGATGAGTGTTCACGATAATGCAATTCTGAAAGATATGGATCGTTCGGAGTTGATACGCTACTGTGTAATTAACAGGAATGCCTTTGTCTCAAGAAATGGTGCCCTGGTTTCATGGACACGATCCGGATCAACGGGCAGATCACCTCGTGATACTTACTTGGTCAAAGATGCAACCACAAAGAACCAGATAGACTGGAAATCTCCAAGTAATAATCCAATTACGCCGAATACATTTGAAATGATCTGGCAAGATGCCAAGATCTGTTTGCAGCAGAAAGAGATGCTTTATGAAAGTAACCGTGTAATTGGTGCCGATCCTTGCTATGCACTTCCGGTTAAAACCATTAGTGATAATCCACTAACGATTTTATTTACATATAACATGTTTCGTGAGGGATCGGATATAAAATCAAGTCTGCTTCATGGAAAAGCATTTGAACTCTTGGTATTACCCAATGATAAGCTTAGCTTCAGCAAATACAGTAAACATATCAATTCAGATATGGCGATTGCTGCCGATCTTAGTCATAATCGGGGAGTTGTAATTGGATCGGCGTATATGGGGAGTGTAAAAAAATTAATGTTTACTGTAATGAATTATTTTCTGCCTGTTGTGAATGTCCTGCCCCTTCATTGCAGTGCCAATGAAAGTAAGAATAATGGAGATACGGCGCTCTTTCTCGGGCTTTCAGGGACAGGAAAAACAACCCTGTCTGCGACAAAGGACCGGGCTTTGTTGGGTGATGATGAACACGGATGGAGTGAAAATGGTATCTTTAATTTCGAAAACGGTTGTTATGCAAAAATGGTTTCAATTAATCCGGTCAAGGAAGCGGAAATTTATAATGCTGTGATGCACAAAGAAACCTATACAAAACATGGTGCAATCGTCGAAAATGCCATGATGTATCCCGATGGAGTATTTGATTTTTGTGATGAACGCCTGACCCCAAATTCAAGGGCCTCCTATCCCTTGAAATATTTGACCAATATCAAATCTTCATCTTGTGGTGGTCATCCGAAAATTATCATTTTTCTTACGGCTGATGCCAATGGTGTATTACCTCCTGCGGCGCGTTTATCTGTTGAACAGGCCAAACTCTGGTACCTGATGGGATATACAAGCAAACTGGCGGGAACGGAAACCGGTATTATTGAGCCTAAAAGTGTCTTTTCACGTTTTTTCGGGGAACCCTTTATGCCATGTAACCCGGATATATATGCCAACATGTTCGGAGATCATATTGAGAGATACAAAACGGAAGTGTTTCTGATTAATACGGGATGGACCGGAGGTCCTTATGGACATGGTAAACGTTTTGATATTGGCTTAACCCGTCGAATTGTTGATGCAGCACTTTCCGGTGAATTACTGAAATCCGGTTTTCGCTACGATGAAAGGTTCCATCTGAATATTCCCTGTTCCTGTGAAGGTGTATCCCCTGAAATATTCGATCCTGCCAGAACATGGCCGGACGAGAAACAGTATAATCAACGCGCCGATCAATTAGCTAC
Organism: uncultured bacterium; assembly: GCA_964485475.1. GTDB lineage: Bacteria > Fidelibacterota > UBA2242 > UBA2242 > UBA2242 > B118-G9. The sequence continues at coordinate 9,316 of CAZAKB010000060.1, read as the reverse complement.
GGAATTTGCAGAACATTTTATAATCCATTTTCAGGGAAAAGTAGATGAGGCCATAAAAGCCTATTGTCCGGGGATGTAAAATGTAAATAGAGATTGTGTTTTAAATAGTAAATTTCTCTGAAACAATACACTACTCAAGCGATTAGCAGGGGAAAAGCTGACATGCAATACCTGGACGGAAATCATGTTATTTATTATCTCTCTAATGAATATCATGGTTTTATCAGTATAGGAAAGGGGGAGAAGATTCACAAATATTTATTTCTTATTCCCGAACCTAGGGAAATTGTCCCCGAATATTTTGAACAATTCAATAGCACTTTTAAATAGAAAAATCCCAGCTTATCGTTGGGATTTTTCCACATTCAATGTTTGATAAGTTTTATTTCACAGATGGTTATGCTATAATGTATTTTCCATTATTTTGTTAAACGTCTGGCTTGGTCGCATAAGTTTGTCTGCAAGAGTATCATCGGGTAAATAATATCCGCCGAAATCAGCCGTTTTATTTTGGATAGACAATAAATCTTCTGTGATCACATGTTCGTTTTCTTCAAGTTTCCGCGCGAGTTTTGCAAAACGGTTCCTAAAATCATTATCTTTATCTTGATTTGCAAGAGCACGGGACCAGTACAATGTTAAGTAGAAATGACTGCTTCGGTTATCCGGTTCGTTGACTTTCCGTGATGGTGCTTTATTGTTTTGAAGATATTGTTCCGTGGCCTGATTTAGAGTTTCAGCCAGGACAATGGCTCTTTGATTATTTGTTTTTCGTCCTAAATGGGTCAGGGAAGGAGGCAGTGCAAGAAATTCACCGAGAGAGTCCCAACGAAGATGATTTTCTTTAATGAACTGCTGGACATGTTTTGGCGCCGATCCGCCTGCCCCGGTTTCGAATAAACCTCCACCATTGATTAAAGGTACAATAGAAAGCATTTTTGCGCTTGTGCCGACTTCCATAATCGGAAACAGGTCTGTAAGATAATCCCTCAATACATTCCCTGTCACAGCGATAGTATTATTCCCTGCTTTAATACACTGGCAGGAATATCTTGTTGCCGCTTCTGGTGACATGATTTTAATCGTCAGACCACTTGTGTCGTATTCCTGTAGATATCGTTTCACTTTTTTAATAACTTCAAAATCATGGCTCCGGTGCTCATCTAACCAAAATATTGTGGGAAAGCTGGTGATACTTGCCCGGTTTGCTGCAAGTTTTACCCAATTTTGTACGGCAAGGTCTTTCAATTGACACATTCTGAATATGTCACCGTCTTCAACCGTTTGTTCTAATAATATTTCACCACTTTCAGCAATACAATACACTATACCGTTGTCGGTGATTTCAAAGGTTTTATCATGAGAACCGTATTCTTCGGCTTTTTGGGCCATTAATCCAATATTTTGAACTGTCCCCATAGTGGCTGGGTTAAAAGCACCATGTTTTTTACAAAATTCAATGACTTCTTGATACACTCCGGCATAACTACTGTCGGGAATCACGAATTTTGTATCGTGAAGTTCACCGTCATGCCCCCACATTTTCCCGGAATTTCGGATGGCAGCGGGCATGGACGCGTCAATAATCACATCACTGGGCACATGTAAATTTGTAATTCCTTCACTGGAATTGACCATTATAATGTCCGGCCCTTTTTCATAACGTGCTTGAATATCGGATTTGATCTCATTTTGTAGATCTACCGACAGAGTTTTGATTTTTTCATACAATTCACCGAGACCATTATTCGGGCTGATACCCAGTTGATTAAATATGTGCCTATGTTTTTCAAATAAATCCTTGAAATATACAGATACGACATGACCGAATATTATGGGATCCGATACTTTCATCATGGATGCTTTCAGATGAACTGAAAATAGTTGATTTTTGTCTTCTAATTCTTTTTCCAGAAATGATCGTAAGGCTTTTTTGCTCATTATGGAGGCGTCAATGATTTCATCATTTGTCAGAGATAATATTTCCTTGAGTATTGTTTGATTCCCCAAATTATCCACAAAAAGGATTTTTGCGTTTCCAGCTTGTTTTTCTGAAAGGGTGATGGATTTTTCAGTATTACAGAAATCTCCTTGGGCCATATGAGTGACATGGGAGTGGGAGTCAGAGCTCCATGTTCCCATGGAATGAGGATTGCTTTTTACATAACTCTTTACTGGTGACGGTACTCTGCGGTCAGAATTTCCCATGCGTAATACCGGGTTTACAGCGCTGCCTTTGATGGAATCGTACCGGGATTTAATTTCCTGTTCCTGCTTGTTTCTGGGTTTCTCGGAGTAAGAGGGAATTTTATATCCCTTTTGTTGTAGCTCTTTAATCGCAGCGTTTAACTGTGGGATTGAAGCACTGATACAGGGTAGTTTAATAATATTGGCTTCTGGTTTTTCAACGAGCTGGCGAAGTTCTTCGAGATCGTTTTGCTTTTGTTGCTCTTTTGTTAAATATTCAGGAAAGTTTGCAATGATTCTTCCTGCAAGGGAAATGTCACGAGTTTCAATAGAAATACCGGCTTCTGAAGTAAATTTTTTTATAATTGGAAGGAGAGAATAACTGGCAAGCGCCGGCGCTTCATCGACTTTTGTAAAAATGATTGTACTGTCAGAATGATTCATTTTATGATTCTCCATTATTTATTAAACTTTTTTGGGTTGGGTTGGTACATCATATAAAATATCATCCCAGGGATGACGATAAAGAGGTGTTTTTAAGCGCTTCTGATCAAAGTAATGGCCCATGAATCCAATTGTTCTTCCAATAATGAAGAAGGCGTTAAAAAAATCCATATCGATCATCTCTTTAATCTCTTCATCGCTATAGCCCAGGTTTTTTAGCATGTCCACGAAAAGAACACCGATAGTACCATCGACATTGAGAATCAGGGTGCTTTTCTTCATGGTTGTGACTGCCTGAACCGATAATGCATAATCAAGCAACGGATGCTTTGGGAAATGTTTCTTGGCAAAGTTGATCATAATTTCCACTCGTTCATCAGGATTATTAATACTGTGAATCCGGTGGCCGATTCCCTGGATTCGAACATTTCTTTTTTTCATTGCATCAAGGAAATCGCGGGGAGCATAATTATTTTCCAGACCCCAACTGAAATGCTGGGCGGCCCCATTCACAGCACCACCGAATCGTGGCCCAATCGTGACAATTCCGCTAATAATGGATTCAATGAGGTTCTTTCCAGCCCGGGCCGTGATGATAGTATTGTGAGCACCGGAAACAGCAGGACCGTGATCAGCAACGATTTGAATAACAAGTTCGATGAAATCACAGGTATATTTTGGTAATTCTTTTTTGAACCATAGCAGACCAATGACTCCACCAATACCAATATTTTTCTTTATGACTTCGTTAATGGGGATGCCACAATAATTATGGATTTCACCTGTCTCATTACAAATTGTTGAAATGAAATTAGTCGATTTTCGAACCAAACCCTCTTTTACAGCCTGGTTGTAATCTAGGGGAATATGGGGAGGAATCGGTTCATCAAATTCAATGATTTTGCCTTCATCTTTTAATTTCTCGAAAGTTTCTTTGATCTTTTCACCGTAATCATCAAAAGATCTTGGAACTATAGCGCCGGCTTCACGGAGCGCCTGGTTTTTTGCATGAGCAGTATCGGCTTGAGAATCGGCCTTTGCACCCGCATGACCGAACTGTACGCCGCCAGGAAGCATTTCCGCACAGGTTCCGGTGACCCACATGACCAGCGGTTTGGTGATATGGCCGTCTTTAAGAGCCTCAGCAATTTCGTATTCGTCCTTTCCGCCGACTTCTCCGAGACACACCATCATTTTGATATTCGGGTTTTTTTCGTATCGCAGTAAATGATCAATCAGGGTTGTGGCCGGGTAGACATCACCGCCAACGGCATAACCTTCATAAATTCCATCGGTGTTGCGGGAAATAATATTATAGCCTTCGTTGGATAAACCGCCGGACACGGAAACAAATCCAACAGAGCCGGGGCGGTATAATTTGGCATCGCGGATATTTTCGATTGTTCCGGCAGCATTACCGATTTTAAAAGCGCCCGGTTTAATCCCGCCGACTGTTGCTGGCCCGATGACCCACTTGTTTTTCTGTTTTGCGATCTGGGCGATTTTACGGACATCGCGCTGTGGAACGCCTTCGGCGATCATAATTACTATGCGGATTGTCTCTGTTTCCAAGGCTTCCATTGTGCTGGCGGCGCAGGAACGCTCGGATGCAAAATTTACCAACACATCGGCCTCAGGACGGGCTTCTGCTGCGTCTTTAATGGTTGTAAAACGGGGCAGACGAATCTCTTTTGTGCCCCAAAATAGTGTATAAAAACCATCACCGGTCGGTGTAATGAACCCGGCTACGCTTGGCTCATCCCGTTGAGATAAATAATCAAAATCAAGCATTCGCTGAGCGGTTTTTTGCTGTGTACCGTAAATGAATGCTTTTGTGTTTTGGTCAAAAAGTTCGTAGTCCTGCATGATTATGTCTCCTTCTTTGTAAGGGCCATTGAAACGATTCGGGTCATATGAGTCTCGGGTCCGAAAACCTCGATCGGTAATCCAATGCATTTGCCCAGTTTGCGCATGAGTTCCAAACCTTCTTTGTAATTGGGACCGCCACGTCTGACATAGATTTTGACATTTGTGTTTTTCAAGTTATCAGCATATTCGGTGATTGCCTGGATGATCCCGGAAAATGTTTTAGCAACATCCGTAAAGTTGGCGATCCCGCCGCCGATGATTAAGAATTTCGGGCGTCCTTCTTTGTCTTTTTTCTGGGTCATTAGGTCAAGAATAGTCCTGGTGTATTCATAGGTTAATTCAGTTGATGGATCGCCGCTGTATTCACCATAATTGGCAAGCTCATCGGTGAAGCCCAAATCCACAACCGTGTCGGCATAAATTACACTGGCACCGCCGCCGGCAACTAAATTCCAGATACGCCCTTCGGGGTTGAGAACAGTTAGTTTTAATGAAGCACCAGTACGCTCATCGAGCTCATCAATGCGTTTTTCAGCATTTGATTTGTTTAATCCAAAAGGAGCCGGGAATTCCAAATTACCCCACTTCTCAGCACATTGAAAAGATGCATAATCGTCGACTTTTGCTACAGTATCTAGAGGAATAATTTTATTATTAACAATAGTAAACGGATTTAATTCCAGGTAAACGAAATGATAGTTTATAAACATTTTATAGAGTGACTTGAAAAAATCCGCAAGTGCCTGTTTATTATTATTGATTTCCTTAGGGAAAAACCCTTCGATACCGATTTCATCGATATTCGAAAGTACTGGGATGTTGACTTCAGTGACACTGTCCCAGGCAGATTCAATATCAATACCGCCTTGCGTTGAAAAATGGAACGTGTCGTAATCCCTGTGACTGGTGATCGCAAAATAATATTCTTTATCATGGGCGACGAATTGTTCAATAAGAAAGTGAGTCAGAATGCCGGTTGTGAGTCCTGTTGTCTGAGTGATTGTTATTGGTTTATTCATATATTCAGAAATCCAATTTTGGACTTCTTTCCAGGTTTTATTCACTAACAGGAGATTATTTTTACCGCGTTTTCCGAATAATTGATCCGGTTTAACTACCAATTTTGTTACATTCAACCAAGGATTTTCTTTTTCGATTATTTTAAAATCGGTTTCGGGGCTGATGAGTACCTGACGTGGTTCAAAGGAAAATGCCCCATTTGAAAACTCAGAGAGCCCTCTTGCCATAATCCGTTTAGCATCAAATTCTCTAATGCCTTTTTGTGCCATTGTAAATGCTCCGTTTCTCGTTCATTAATTTTTATTTTGTTGTGCTTTTATATAGGCCAGGGTTCCGCCTGCCAGTAGCAGCTTTTTCTGGCGTTTAGAAAGATTATATATCGTTTCGTAATCGGTTCCTTTTGTTCTATTGAGAATAATAACTGGTTTGTCTTCTTCAATTGCTTTTTTCAGACCGGTTATTTCAATGTCATCGCCCTGATTGATATTGTCATAATCGTCTTCGTTTTTGAATTTTAAGGGGATGATGCCGAAGTTCAATAGATTCGCCTCATGAATCCGTTCCATCGATTTAGCGAGGATTAGTTTAACACCCATAAACATCGGGCACAGCGCCGCATGTTCGCGGGACGATCCCTGTCCATAACTCCAGCCAGCAACGATAATGTTGTTTTTTCCGCTATCTCTGATTTCTTTGGCCCTGTTATAAAATGAAGAATCCACAACCTCAAACAGATACTCACTGTATTTCGGAATGTTTGAACGATATTTCATCTTACTGCCCGCTGGAATGATATGATCAGTTGTGATTTTATCTTCTACCTTAATGGTAACTTGTCCACTGATACTATCTTTTAACGGATTGCTTGCCGGAGGATTACTGATGTTTGGCCCACGGGAGATTTCAACGGATGGATCGGTATCTGCCGGAAAAATGAACATGTTATCATCGATGTAAAACTTTTCTGGCATTTTTACATCTGGATATTCTATTCCCATTTCTTCAAGTTTTTGAGGTGGAATAAATTGACCGGTTAGAACTGCAGCAGCAGCCGTCTCAGGACTGACTAAATAAATATTTGCACTTTTTGTGCCGGAACGTCCCAAAAAATTACGGTTGCTGGTACGCAGGGAAATCGAATCAGATTTTGGCGCCAGACTGTTACCGATGCAGAATCCGCAAGCACTTTCGGCAATTCGTGCACCGGCATTTATTAGCGAATTTAAGCCACCGGATATACTGATGTTCTGAAATACCTGTCTCGAACCGGGAGCAACAATAAAACTGACATCCTGGTGAGCCGTTTTCCCATTGACAATTTTAGCAACTGTCATCAAATCCCGATAAGATGAGTTGGTACAACTGCCAATGACAACCTGATCAACTTTCAAACCAGTAAGATTTTCAATAGTATCAATGTTGCCGGGGCTATGGGGTTTTGCAGCCATTGGTTCAATTGTGCTCAAATCAATATCAACAATCCGAGCGTATTCAGCGTCTTCATCAGCGATAATTTCAACCCATTGATCTTCACGGTTTTGTGAATATAAAAATGATCTTGTTATTTCATCACTGGGGAAGATAGAAGTCGTGACACCACATTCTGCGCCCATATTGGTAATTGAAGCCCGATCCGGAACCGATAAACTTTTTACTCCGGGACCTCCATATTCGAAAACACAGCCCACATTTCCCTTGGTGGTAAATATTTTCAACATGGTAAGCACAACATCTTTTGCACTAACCCAGGGGCGGAGTTTTCCGGTTAGATTAATTTTTATTACCTCCGGGTAGGTTAGATAGAGCAGACCTCCAGCCATGGCAACGGCCACATCAAGACCACCGGCACCAATAGCGATCATTCCAATTCCACCACCAGTAGGTGTATGAGAATCTGAACCTAAAAGAGTTTTTCCAGGCTGACCAAATCGTTCAAGATGTACTTGGTGACAGATTCCATTACCAGCTCGGGAATAAACGATTCCATATTTTGCAGCGATTGTTTGCAGATATTTTTGATCATCTGCATTTTCATAACCCTGTTGGATTGTGTTATGATCGATATAACTCACCGAAAGTTCTGTCTTAACTCGTGTAACATTCATGGACTCAAATTGAAGATAGGCCATCGTACCGGTGGCATCCTGTGTCAGTGTTTGATCGATTTTAATCCCCACTTCCTGGCCAGGTCGGGGGATCCCAGCCGCAATGTGCTTGTTTAAGATTTTCTCTGTTAGTGACTTTCCCATAGGCCTATCCTTTCAATTTTATTTTGGCTTTTCAGAGATCAACCATAGAATGATTTGATTGAAAAATTTCCGTTGTTAAAGGTCAGAATATCAAACAAGGCCAAATGTAATTATTTGAATAAAATGGAAACAATGAAAACACAACATAAAAACAAAATATATAGAATGATAGTATTAATATGTTGTATATAATCAATATTTTAGTACATTATTACAATATTAGAAAATATTTGGTGTTATATTAAATGATGAAAAGAAGGAAGATATATTAAGAGTATGAAAAATAAAGGAATCTTATGAGTACGATATTATTAACTGATAATGAACAAAGAGTGCTTTATGGAATACTCAGATATCCACAATTAAATGATAGTGAATTGTCTGGAAAAATTAAGGTAAAACTTTCAACATTAACAACGGTAAAAAAGAAATTATATAACCATAAAGTATTTAAGAAAGTACTTGTTCCATTGCTCAATCGACTTGGTAGTGAACTGCTTACAGTTATTTATACTCAATTTAATCCGGTAATACCATTTGAAGAAAGAGTGTCAATTACAAAAGATACAATTGAGGTTTTTGATGAAATCTTCTTTTCTGTAGGTGAACAGGAGAAAGGATTTTCGATAAGTATGGCAAAAAATTATAGTAGTATCAGCCGGATTGAAGATATTAGAATAGAAACATTTGGCTCACTTGGTTTATTAGAAAAAAAATATCCGACTGAAGTTATATTTCCTTTTGAAACAAGTGAAATTATCCATTTTTTTGACTTTAGCCGTGTAATCAAATCTATGTTAGATATTACTGATCATGAAGTGACTGATATGGATGTTTCTTATTTTAAAAAGGATGAAGTATATTCATTATCGTCCAAAGAGAAATTGGTATATACAGCATTAGTTCGATATCCAACAGATACGGTTCTTCAAATTAGTCAAAAGATTGGATTATCGCGGCATACGATCTCACTAATGAAAAAGAAATTTATTGACTTACGATTGGTAAAATATATTACTGTTCCAGATTTGGGTCAATTGGGATTTGAAATTCTTGTGTTTTATCATTATCAATTCAATCCTTGTAAAGTTCCGATTATGAAAGATATTTTATATCTGGATAATGATTCAACTATCTTTTTTGCCAGGAGAAAATATGAAGTTATTTTAATTTCAGCATATCGTAATTATCAGGATTACAAGAAAGATAAAATGAATAAAATTTGTTATTTAAAAGAAAATGATTTTATTGCTAATAATCCTTTGATTCGTGAGTATATGTTTGGACGAATGGTAGTTCTAAAAGATTTTATTTTCCATCCAATCACGAAAAATATATTAGGATAAAACAATCAAATTCTTTTTTGAGCAAATACGTTTAATATTGTTTAGGGGCATGCGAAGTGCGTCTCCGGTTGAATATGAAATAAAAGTAATATACTGACCTTCATATGCTACAAACCGGCCTTCATACTCAGATCCATTTACCATGATAATTTTAATATAGTTTTCACCGGGTGAATATTGATTAATTAATGCAGTGGATTG
>CAZAKB010000059.1:0-18677 GCA_964485475.1 uncultured bacterium | reverse complement strand
TCAAGAAGCGCAATACTGGGAAGGTTGGTTAAAGCGCCAGAAATGCCGTGAAATCATTGAACAGGTTGTCAGTCTGCAATTAGAAGAATAAGTACCGGGTGGCTGTTATCCCGAATCTCGGGATGTAGGTTCAAGTCCTACCGCCGGAGCATCAATTCTCAAATAACATACTATCTCTATATTCTCTACTCAGAAGCGATAGACCATTTTTACATTGGCATATCCACAGATCCTGAAAAACGATTGGTTTATCATAATTCCCAGAAAAAAGGCTGGACAATGCGCGGTCGCCCATGGCATTTGGTTTATTCTAAAATATTTCCAAGTCGTCAAGAAGCGCAATACTGGGAAGGTTGGTTAAAGCGCCAGAAATGCCGTGAAATCGTTGAACAGATTGTCAGTCTGCAATTAAAAGAATAAATACCGGGTGGTTGTTATCCCGAATCTCGGGATGTAGGTTCTTCCACAGGAACTTTTTTGGAGAAGTCCTACCGCCGGAGCCACTACCTTTAAAACACAAACCACTCACAACATTGTACTTTGATATAAATAGATGAAAAAGCCCAACAAGTTAGCCGGGCTTTATAATAACATTTAATAACCAAATTATTTAAGCAGCAGCATTTTTCTCACCTGAATAAAATTCCCCGCCTGAATCCGATAAAAATACACTCCCGAACTATACCCAGACGCATTCCATTGCACCTGGTAATTCTCAGCATTCTGGTGCTGATTAACTAGTGTTTCAACCAATCGGCCTGTGATGTCGTAGATCTGAAGTGTAACATCTGAGGAGTTGGGTAAATCATAGGAAATAGCAGTAGTGGGATTAAAGGGATTGGGGTAGTTCTGGTATAAGTGGAAATCATGAAGTAGTGATGTCCTTTCCCTATCGGGCAGGCCAGACTCATCCGTATAATCCACCTGAAGATTATCAATATAAATTGTACCAGAATTAACCGAATCTAAAGCTGCACTTGTGCCCAGCATAATAGCAATGGCATTGATTGTCAAAGGATAAGAAAATGCATCATTTTCCGTGGTCATTACTCCATGAACATAGGCTGTCGTATCTTTCAGCCTCCCCGGCACTGCAATATTATATTCCGCACCACTATTATCAGTCACTGCCAGAAAACAACGATGGCCGGAACCATCTGACAGAAAATCAAGGGTGACACTCTTTGGAAAACCGCCAAGCTCTTTATTGGTATTCAAATAAATCCAACTCGACTCAGTCACACGGGTAAAACAATAATCGATCCGGAAGGCACCACCTCCTTCTGTCTTCGGTTCTGATACCACAGACAACTGATTACCAGTAGCGTCAAGCATAATGCCACTCAGGGTCCAGTCATCCATCGAATCCATATTATCCAGCAGATGAACACCTTCAAATACTTCAATTGTTACTTCCGCTGTATCACTGTAGCCTTCATATTCGACAATTATCTGGGTGCTACCTATTGACAAACCTTTGAATACACCATTGCTATCTAGTTTACCAACAGATGGATTGGTTATCGTTACTAATGCATTGACGAATGACAGACCGTGTTTGTCACCGTCATTATCATAAAGGGTTATTGAAAAATCAATAATGTGGCTTGTATCGGTGGTCGCTTCCTTGGGATATATAGAAACATCTGTAATATGTTGTTGGTAAACATAGATCGAATCGCTGAATTCCTGGTAATGGACCAAAACATAGCCGCTGTCCTGCCAGGTCTCAGAAATGAATTTTCCATCTACAATACTGCCGAAGTCATCAGGCACTGTATAAGTTACCTGGCTTTCATCAATGGATAACTGATTAAAATTGTCATCCCAGCCGCTGACATTTAAAGCGACATGTTCGCCTTTAAACAGGCGGCAGTAATCTGGTGAAACTTGGATGCTTGACAATTCACCAGTACTGGCTGTTGAAATCACCATTAACGCATTACCAACGCTTCTCTCGCCACCATCTGATGGTGAGTTTACAACATTATTACGAACTATCATCTCTGATGATCCACCACCATCAAGATTAATACCGTATGCTACACCCTGATCTATCATGAAATCGGCCAGCTCCGGTAGACTCATGCCTACACTGAAATCCTGCCGTCCATCAACAACAACAAAATATAGTTTACTGCTATCAGCCGAAAATCCGACTGCGGTGCGCGGATGACGGTCCGTCGCAAATGTAGAGCCGCCGCCTTCTTCCCGATACCCATCCAGAGCATAGTTAATACCATTTTTTACTATCATCGGGAAGCCCCCTACTAATTCCTTTAATCGCGGTAACTGACCTGATAAATGTATTAACAATTGAACAGTATCACCTGCCTGAAGGTTTTCTGTCAATAATAATGAATCCAAACCACTAGCGGAAATAACAGCAGAGCCAGATGATAAAGGTGTTTTATTTCTATTTTTTGATTGCACGACACAATTGATTGTATCATTAACAAACCATTCACCATCTACAGGCGCCAATATATATTCCACACCATTTGTATCTGTCCCGGTACTGCTTCCATAATATGAATTATATAAAACCACCTCCTGTGATCCTCTCCCCATATTTATCTCATCAATTTGAATTGTATTGCTCTTAGTAAATAATTTCATACTCAACACATTGGTATTGATACATGGACGATTATTCTCATCGAATCCTACTGTTGACCAATAGATTGGATTTGTTGCACTAAAATTTTCCTCTTTTATTAATTCTCCACGAATCACCTGAGAATTCGTAGTCCCCGTAGTGGCATCAAAATAGTCACCATTAATTGCACAAACCACCTGATGTAACTCCGACTGATTCCTGAATACCATTGAACTTAGTTTTTCTGTTGTCGGTTTGACATCATTGGCTTTCATTGTCTCTATAATGATATCCGGATCAGTAACATCGGACTCTAAAACATAAATAATCCAGGGTTCGGTTGTTTCTATTATTTCTTTATAAACTGTATTAGGTCCCACAGTCATCGTATTGATCGTAATAAAATTATGCTGGGCAGACAGGCTCCCAACTGCAATTAAAAGACAGGCAGTAATTTTTGATCTCATGATTCAATGCTCTCTTAGTTAAGTAGAATTATTTTATTTTCTTCAGCACTATATTCAACATTTAACTAAAAAATATATACCGGATGGACGTTTATTCCAAGTGATAGTTATATTATATAAACCTTTTCTTTAATAGAAGAGATTTGCCAAGAAGAAAACGAGTAAAACGAAATCATAAATTCCCTCACCTTCCTCTCTGAAAGTCTTCCACCCTCCCGAATCCTATCAATCACCTGTTGATCCATAGATCGTTTTTATATTGACATATCCGCGAATCCTTTGGTGAGATTAAAATACCATAATTCGAAGACACAGGTTTGGCAGGGATCAATCATCAAATTCGTTCAGGAATTTCGACCAGAATTTTTGTTTGTCATCAATGGGCAGACCATTCCGGTTTTCGATGTCGTATGACCATTGCGCAGGATTATTAATCACGTAGCGCCGGATTTTGTTCAATTCCCGTTCGTCGCGGATGACGTTTTCGTAATAATTGCGTTGCCATACAGACACACCCGGTGTATTGCGCAAAATGTTGATGCGTTTAGTGGCAGCGGATTTGAAACCGGCAATAAATGATCCGATTGTATTTGGTTTTAATGAAAATCGGGAATTATGTAGGGGCGCACAGCCGTGCGTCATGTTTAATTGATCATCGATAATTTGGGGCGAACCGCCGTTCGCCCCTACGGGATAAATAACAACAATTGCATGTACATGATTTGGCATGATAACGTATTTATCAATATCGATATTGTCACGGATTGATTCCGTTTTAAATATTTCATCACCTACAATTTTCCCAATGTCATTCAACCGCATTTCGCCGTCAATGATTTCCCCGAATAATCCAACCTCCCGGAGGTTTTAAACCTCCGGGAGGCTTATAATCGAGCAGGCGGATAGATTTGCGGTGGTGATGGTGCATTAGGTTTTTTCTTGTAGGGGCGTATGGCAATACGCCCTTGGTTAGTTTGTTATCGATAATGTAGGGACGAACGCTGTTCACTTTGCCCCTACTGAAGTGCATAATAATACTTCCCGACAATGTTTACAATATTACGAATTAATTTGTCTTGATATGATCGCAGATATAATCAGTAAGTTCTTCGGTTCCCATGATTCCGCCCATGTCGATGGTCACCCAGTGGTTGGAAAAATTCGCCATTAATGCATCTGTGATACTGGTACTTTCCTGTGTGAATCCTAGATCAAAAAGGATTTGCTGAAGTGCCAGAAACGCACCGAAGGGATTGATGGTGTTGCTTCCTGCTAATTTCGTCGATGAGGCCTGCATAATACGGTAGACGGATATAAGTTCCGGGTTAATTTCGATAGAGTACGATAATCCATACCCGCCCATGGTGACGCTGGAAATAGCGGATATTATATCTCCATTTTCAGCAGTTGATAAGAATACGTCGTATTCATCGGGATTGACAAGCAGATCCTTAATTGCGGCATTGATATATTTATTGGCGATTGTAATCTCGGGATACTTTTCTCTAATTTCTGAAATTGCACTGTTCCAGGCCAATTGACTGTGCCTGAACTTCAGCCCCTGATCAATAAAACAGACCTTGGTGCGATTCATCTTGTGTATATAGTCGAAAGCAACTTGAATAAAATTACGAATATTCTTATTTGTAAAAACATTGGACTGTAAGATAAGCGCAGATTCCTTGTCTTTATTGAAAATTTGTTCCGAGGATGCGATTGTGCTTTCGAAAATCTCCTTGATAACCAGATAATCAACTCTTTTGGACTCAATATCCTTTTGCGTAGTCAGCCAACTTTGAAATAATTTCACCGGGTGAACACTCATGGTCAACGATAACCGGTTGCGCAGTTTGTAAATGATTTCCCGGGCATGTTTCATATCGGCAATTCGGGGATCTCCGAGCGGACCAAGCAGAATTGCATCAAAATTATGACCGACTTCATGGATAAATTCATCGGGTATTGAAATCCCTGATTTGATGTAGTAATCGGCACTATAGGGAAAACTGCTGAACTCTATGCCGGAATTATATTTTCTGTTTAATGTATTGCTGACTTTTTCGACCTGGGATATCAAGTCGGGACCAATCCCATCACCGGCAATTACGGCAATTCGTACTGATGACATTGCATAATCTCCTAATATCGAAAAATATTATCATAATACGGTTCGGTGAGTCGATAGTCTCCAAACCCGGTTTCATCGATAAAAATAAATGTTCGGTTTATCTCATAATAGTACCAGACTTCATAGGGTTTTGAATCCAATTCAAAGGGATGTCTTTCGATGTCATTCGGCGGTCCAAACAGGATGAAAATCATTCCCATGTCTGTTTTCCACCCTTCCATAAAACCGGAAAAATGCTCATTCGCATAGCGCACTCGGCGGTAATACTCATTCATAAGTTCATTTTCTTCTGTACCGGGCGTTGGGTCGAGCTTATTCCAGAATCTGACGAATTTCTCTTTCTTTTCTTTTGGGCTGGCCTTTTTAATTTTTTTAATGTCTTTACTGCTGGCGATATATTTCACTTGCTCAATGGCCATATCCAGATCATCGATCAGTTTTGACATTCCTAACCACCTTAATTGAAATATCCGATCGCTTGAAACTTTCCAATCTCCCATTTCGATATCAACGGAAATTTTATATTTTGAATAACCCAGATTTTTTCGGTCGATTTTCATCCGTTTGTTGCTGATACCGGCAGCAAAAGTATCCATAACGGTACTTGACAGGATTTCTTTACCATCTGTTGTAAATATTGTATAGGTAATTTTGGCAGGTCCGCCATCGGATAATAAGTTAAAACTGACAATAAATTCCGGTTTTAAATCGTTGACGGTACCTTCGATTGAGGAAATATTATCGATTTCACCTTTTTCGTTGGTAAATTCCTTTTCAATGATATTGATATTGCTGAGTGTAATCGGTTTTTCATAAAATTTTCCGATTTCTACAGGTTCTTTGCGAATGCTTTTCTTTTTTGTATTTAGATCAAGGACGGCAATGGTTGATGAATATTTTCCCGGCAAGAGCCGAAATGATACTTCATTGATATCGAATAATTGCTGGGAATTGGTTTCCTGGAAGGATTCAGTCTCCAGAGATTGTTCCCATATTTTTGAGGCACACTTATTTTCATTTTCATCAATGATTAAAATGGATAACTCGTATTTTGCGGAATAAACATCATTCGTTTTAATAAACTGAATTGCATCAAAAGGTACTTTTGTTTTTATGATCACTTTAACCGAGTCTCTGCTGAGCATTGGGTATGTGCCAACTTCATAATAAAAACTAGGCAAACTTAATTTTTCATCTTCACTTGGTGGTTTAGATCGTTGTTTATTGCCCCCAACTAAGGAAGAAGTCATTGCACATATCAGAAAAATCGCGCCATAAAGTCTAATTTGCATATTGTCTCCAATTGTATCTGCTGAGTCCTTTGTCTGTTCCAAACCAGACATAATCCCCATCGATCCGAACTTTGTTGATATAATACCCGGCCAAACCGTCACAAGGTAAATAGTGTTCAAGATAGAAGTCATTCAGCCGGATTAAATAGGCGCCTTTTTTAGTGGCAAGCCATAAGTAATTTTCTATCATGTCCATATCAAGTACCTGAGCATCAATGAATTGCGGATATTTATCAAAGCATTTTGTGATATGATTATATGCCAGCAATCCATCATATTGTAAAATGACAGTAATGGAATCAATGGACGTAATTGCTTGAATATCAGAAGCGATTGTTGCATCAATATCTGTTCGGTTTCCATTCATATTATAATGTTCAACATTACGAGTCAATTTGTCAACGCTATAAAGTCCGTTATCGGTCCCAATCCAGACAAAATCCTGATCACAGATAATCTTATATATTTTCATATGTCGTTTATCTCGGGTCAGAAATAGTCGTTTTATTTTCATTGTCGGAATATAAATTTTATTTAACCCCAGCGGTGTGCCGATCCAGGCGACGGTATCATCAACTGCAATCGTCCATATTGTTTCATCACGAAGGCCCTTGGCCACACTCAAGCGCTTCCAACGGTTTTTTCTTTCAGTGTAGATCGTTAATCCCATGTCGGTTCCGATCCATATTTTGCCGGATTTATCCTCGAATATATCAAAGACATTCGCGGAAGCAAGTTCCGGGATGAATTTGTTTTCATAATAGGTCCACTGACCATTGTTATAATCCAGAATTGAAAGTCCGGTTCTTTCCGACGATGCAGACTCTAAACTTCCGCATATAATTCGATTGTCGGCCAGCGAAAGTGCACTGATTGAATTCTGTAACGGACCAAAGGAATGAACATTCAGAATCTTGACATTAAAATCTCCGGTCAGGATGCCAAGCCCCCAAATACCACCGTAAATATCCAGTCGTTTATCCGAGTAAAACAGGTTAATGGAATATTCCTGGAAATTATCGTCATAAATTATGCCCCGTCCGTCGATTCGGTAAGGTTGATTAATGGTATAATTTTCAATAGAAGGAATCGGATCAAGACGGCTCGGCGCCCAGTTGATTGGATTGTCGTCATTATCCAAGGTTCCCTGATAATATCCGAACCGATTATCGATGGTTTTAATCTGTCCGACAGAAGACATTGCACAAATCGAAGAATTTATCATGCCGAGGCGAACAATTTTATTATCCCTATTTATATCAAATGATTCATTTGAAGTATTTTCCCAGGCATCTGCGGTCGGGTTTAAAAAACTGATGCCAGCCCTGTGAGATGCCCATAGATAGCCGGTCGAGTGATCATATAAGACGGTCAGAATATAATCATCCGCCAAACCATCACTGACAGTGTATGGATCACCCCAGTAATGCTGAAATTTGTGGAATGGAACGATTCCGCCACTGGTTCCAAAATAGATATATTCATTGGATTCGGTAAAACTGGTGACGTAATTACAATTTTTATAACTAACCCAGTCATCCAGTTGATATACCCGTACAGGAAAATCAGATCCATTCTGTGTAAAAACAGAAATGTTCATTAATAACAGCAAGACGAGCAGGAACAAGTATTTTTTCACAATTAATCTCTTACAAACATTTTACCCGCCAGTTGACGGACACATCCTTTGATTTCAAGATTCAGCAATACCGGTAGTATCTCAAACGGGGATTTGTGAAGCGATTCCGCCAATTCATCAATATTGACCGGTTCTCCTGAAAGTTTATCAAATACTGCTTTTTCATTGCCATCCAGTTCAAAATCAATTTTCATCTGCCTTGGCTTTGGTGAAAATTTGCGGATTTGTTCGATTTCTGATAATATATCATCCACATTTAAAACAAGTTTTGCACCTTTTTGAATCAGTCGGTTTGTTCCGACACTTTTATTATCACTGATCCTGCCAGGAATAGCAAAAATATCCCGATTTTGATCGACAGCATAATAGGCAGTCAGTATTGCCCCGCTCTTTTCCCCCGCTTCGATAATAACGACACCAAGACTTAAACCAGAGATAATTCGGTTCCGTCGTGGAAAATTAACAGCGTCAGGCTTTGTTCCTATGGTAAATTCAGAGCAGTAAACACCATTTTCGGCGATCATGTTTTTCAAATCTCTGTTTTCAGGAGGATACACACGATCCACACCATTGCCAAGTACCGCGATTGTTCGTCCACCGGCCTGAATTGCCGTTCTGTGCGCAACGGTATCGATCCCACGGGCAAAACCGCTGACGATTGTCAGTTGCTGCTCAACCAGCCCCTGAACAAGTTTTTCAGTGGTGGATTTCCCATGTACACTGGGTAAACGGGTGCCGACTATCGCGATGGCATCGCTGTCTTTCTGAGTAAAATCACCCAATTGATAGAACAGAATTGGCGGATCATAGATATTCTTCAATTTTTCCGGATAATTGTCATCGAATATGGTGGTGACTTTAAACGGACTTCTTCCCAAGAGAGCCAGTTGATCGTCAACAAACTTCCTTGTATCGGTACGTAGAATTGCTTTTGCTAAACGTTGATCTATACCTGGCACCTGACACAGTTCAGAAATACTGGCATTGAATATTCTCTCAATATCCTTGAAATGATGGACAGTATTTAATATGCGCCGTGGGCCCATACCCGGTACACCCATTAATCGTAATGTCGCTCGAAGGTCAGGCATTATTTTCCAGGAGTTGAACGATCTTTTTAATCAGTAGTTCAAGGCCGTCACCGTTGATCGCAGAGATAGAAATAATATCAATGCCAGGAATTGAAAGTTCAGGCATTTCCGTCGTCAGATCCGCTTTTGACAGGACGAGTAATCGCGGTTTATCTTTAAACATTGGACTATGTTGTTCCAGTTCACTGTTCAATGTTTGGTACTGCTCAACAATATCATCACTACTGATATCGATAATGAAAACAAGGACTATTGTACGTTCCAGATGTCGTAAAAAGCGATGCCCAAGTCCCTTACCCTGGTGGGCGCCTTCAATTAATCCCGGAATATCGGCCACAACAAAACTACGGTAGTTTTCATATTTGACAATTCCGAGATTCGGTGTCAACGTTGTGAAAGGATAATCGGCAATTTTGGGTTTTGCGGCGCTGATTTTTGAAATGAGAGTTGATTTACCGGCATTCGGAAAACCGACAAGTCCAACATCGGAAATGACTTTCAGCTCAAAAATCAAATGTTTTTCTTCACCGGGGATTCCCAATTCAGTGTAGCGTGGTGCCCGGTTTGTTGATGTCGCAAATGTAGCATTACCTCGCCCGCCTTTTCCCCCGGCGGCAATAATAACCGATGAAGTCTGTTCTGTCATATCGGCCAGAACCTGGTTAGTCTCCTCATCAATGACAACTGTTCCTGGCGGAATTTTGATTATTATGGATTCAGCATCAAGACCATGCTTGCGAGCACCCTGACCGGGTCCACCGTTTTTTGCCTTGTAGGATTTATGATATTTAACATCCTTCAGAGTAAACAGGTTTGAATCAACTTTCAGGATTACATCTCCACCCTGTCCACCATCCCCGCCGCTTGGTCCGCCTTTTGGAACATGCTTCTCACGACGAAATGCCACACAACCTTTGCCGCCATTGCCTGATTTGATAAAAACTTTTGTTAAGTCTACAAACATAAAATTATTCCGGATTCCTGTTTTCTCATCATTTGTTTTAAACTAATCTACTACCGTTAAGTTGCAAACATTAATCGATGAACGGTTCTCTGCCATATTAACAGGTAGAAAATATACAGAAAACCGGAATTTCGGAAGTATTTTATTTTGTGGCTTCTTCCAGAAGTTCGTTTAGACGCTGTACAAATTCCGTTGGATTGGGCAAGTTTCCTTCAATCAGCATGGCCGATTCATATAGCTGAAGGATTGACTTTCGCAAAACCGGATCTGTACTGTTGCCGATATTCCGTCGTGACAGATTTTTAATAATCGAATGACCGGGATTGATTTCCAGAATTTTCTTTTGTAGGGCAACTTCCTGGTTCATCATTTTCATCATTCGTTCCATCTGGGGGTCAAGTCCGTCTTTCCCGACAACAAGTGTTACCGGTGAATCCACAAGCCGTTTGGATGTCTTTACATCTTCTACTTTATCGCCAAGAGTTTCTTTAAACACTTTAATCAATGATTCAACCATTTCGGGATTCAATAAATCGTCCTGATTGTCACTGTCGGATTTTTTTTCTTCTTCCAACTCGATGTCGGCTTTTTCAATAGATTTCAGAGTTTTCTTTTCATATTCATAAAGAGATGGAATGATAAAAATATCAACCGGATCGGTCAGCAGCAATACTTCGTAATTGTTTTTCCGAAAATATTCCAGGTTGGGATTTTTCTCGACGATTTCCCGATTATCACCGGTTAAATAATAGATTTCCTTCTGTTTTTTCTTCATTCTGGAAATGTAGTCATCCAGCGACACCATTTCACCTTTTAGCTTTGCGGTGGATTCAAAACGCAGAAGTTTCATAATTTTTTCGCGATTGGTAAAATCACTGTTTAATCCGGTTTTAAATAGCGACCCGAAGTTTTTAGTTAGTTTTTCAAATTTCCCTGGATCATTCTTTGCCCAATCTTCCATCATACCGAGGACTCGGGTTGTCAGAACATCCTTAATCTTCTGCATAACCGGACTGTGCTGGGTGACTTCGCGGGACACATTCAACGGCAGATCTTCCGTGTCAACAACTCCCCGAATAAATTTCAGATAATCCGGCAACATATCCTTGGAATCATCCTGGACAAAAATCCGGTTTGAGTAAAGATGCAATCCCTTATTTTCCAGATCATAGAACAGATTCATGGGTGCTTTTGGCGGTACGAAAAGCAACGCTTTGAAATTTACAGCGCCTTCCAGAGACAAGTGCAAATGTCCAAGTGGTGCTTCGAAATCACTGGCAACGAATTTATAGAATTCGTTCAATTCATCTTCTTTCAGGTTTTCTTTTGATTTACGCCAAAGCGCCTCGACTTTATTGATTTTCTCTTTACCGATTTCGATCGGAAAATCCACAAAATTGGAATACTTCTGAATAACCGATTTGACCCTGTACTCTTCTGCAAAGTCTTTGTAGTCATCTTTTAACCTGAAACTGATTGATGTTCCCCGATTTTTACGATCCGTTTCCTCAATACTGAATGTACCATTTCCATCAGATACCCAGCGGTACCCTTTCGAACCTGGTCCTGCATGACGTGTTTCAACGATCACTTCATCGGTAACCATGAATACGGAATAAAAACCAACGCCGAACTGACCGATCATGTCTCCTTCGGGTTTCTTGCCGTTCTTTTGGATTTGTTCTAAAAAGTTCAAGGTTCCGGAATTGGCTACCGTACCGATATTTTTAATCAACTCATCTTCGGTCATTCCGATACCCGAATCTGTAATAGTGAAGAGTTGCTTTTTCGAATCAAGGCTGATATTGATTTTTAATTCAGCATCGGGTTCGGAAAGTTCCTGATTTGTGAGTTGCAGAAAACGGACTTTATTGAGCGCATCGGACGCATTGGATATCAGTTCCCGTAAAAACACTTCGGGATGAGTATATAATGAATGAACAATCAGATGGAGCAGCTGGTTTAATTCCGCTTTGAACTTGTAGGTTTTTTTTGATTTTTCCGCGCTTTTTGCCATGTATATTCTCCTTTAAACAATTTTATGAAAACGGCAATTACGGTTACTAATATCATGCCAAAACCGACCGTTAGACAGATTGACAGATAGTAGTTAAAAATATCAGATCAACCAAAGCGTTGGTTTTTTCCTGAAAATAATCAAAATATTGAGTGTGCCTTTAACTTTAATTTATTAACTTAGAGTGCTGTGATGGTTTCTTGAAAATAATTGATCGCAGATGTTGAGAGAAATAACATCTGGTTCAGTTTAGGATAAATTCATCTGAAACATACTTGGTACAACAGACTATTTTTATATAGTATGCAGAGGGAAATTGATGTGTAATTTGATAAATACATTTAGGAGGAATGCTTAATGGCGAAAATATTGATCGTTGACGATGATGTCGATTTCGTATCGGCAGTTAAACTCGTTCTGACCAGTAATGGATTCGACATTGCAATAGCCAACTCACGTCAGGAAGGGATGGAAAAGTTCGATGCCGAAAAACCTGATTTGGTATTGCTGGATGTTATGATGGATGAACCGGACGACGGTTTCGTACTGGCCCAGTCACTGAAGAAAAAATCAAAAGATACTCCCATTTTGATGCTGACTAGCGTTGGCCAGGTCACGGGAATGGATTTTGATAAGGACAGTGAAATGGTCCCGGTGGATGATTTTGAGCAGAAACCGATTATGCCAAACCGTTTACTTGAAAAAGTCAATCAATTGCTTGGCAATTAAAGGAGCAAGCTAATGCAAATTATCGATAGACAAAAAATAATTGATCAAATTGAAGAATTGAGAAAGAAGTATGGCGAAGACCGGTCAGCGTTGATGCCAATCTTGCAAGATCTTCAGGAAATATATGGATATCTTCCGGATGTTGTCATGCAGGAAACAGCCCATGCCATCGGCATTCATCCGGTCGAGGTCGAAGGTGTTGCCAGTTTTTACAGTTTTTTCCGCACCAAGGAAAAACAGGGTAAATATGTCATTCGTCTCTGCAAGACTATCTCCTGCGATCTGGCTGGCAAACAGAATGTTGCCCGACAGATGGAAAATGAACTGGGCATTAAATTTGGCGAGACAACTAAAGATGGCATGTTTACACTGGAATATACCAACTGCCTGGGAATGTGTGATCAGGGCCCCGCAGTAATGGTAAATGATCGTTTGTTTGCTAAAGTCGACGCAGATAAAGCATCTCAAATCATTGCTGATTGCCGTCAGAATTTTCTGAAGAGTGATTTTCCGGAAGTTGTTCCTTCTGATGTAAAAAAAGCCGGACCGATTCTGGATAACGGAATCAAACCAGTGGAATCGTTAAAGAAAGCGCTGACGATGTCACGTTCTGACATTATTGGTACCATTCGTGAATCCGGGTTGAAAGGCCGCGGTGGTGCCGGGTTCCCGACGGCAATTAAATGGCAACTGGCTGGCGCGGCAAAGGGCGACAAAAAATATGTTGTCTGTAATGCCGATGAAGGCGAACCGGGTACATTCAAAGACCGCATGTTACTTTATGAAGAAACCGATCTGCTTCTGGATGGTATGACGATTAGTGCATATGCCGTTGGCGCCAAAAAGGGTTTTATCTACCTCCGTGGTGAATATCTCTATATGCGAAAATACCTCGAAAAAGCGCTTGAAGATCGTCGCTCTAACAATTTACTGGGTGAAAAAATACTGAAAAATAAAGAATTCAATTTCGACATCGAAATCCGTATGGGTGCCGGGGCATATGTCTGCGGCGAAGAGACTGCCTTGATAGAATCTCTGGAAGGCTACCGAGGGGAACCTCGAAATCGACCGCCCTTCCCTGTGGATACCGGTTTTCAGGGGAATCCCACGATTGTGAATAATGTTGAAACCTTTATCGATGCTGCATTGATTATCAGCAAAGGCGCTGAATGGTTCAATGAACATGGTACCGATAAATCAAAGGGCATGAAGATATTCAGTATTTCTGGTGATTGCGAACGGCCGGGAATCTATGAATTTCCTTTCGGAATTAAAGTTTCAGAACTGCTGGAAGAAGTGGGCGGTGAAAATGCCAAAGCCGTTCAGATTGGCGGTGCTTCCGGACATTGCGTCGCTAGCAAAGACTTTCACCGTACCATCGCTTTTGAAGATATCGGCTCCGGCGGATCAATTATCGTTTTCGGTCCTGATGCGGATATGCTTAAGGTGGCCAAGAATTTTCTAGAATTCTTTGTTGAAGAATCCTGCGGACAGTGCACACCCTGCCGGGATGGAAATCCGAAACTGCTTGAGGGCGTTGAATTACTGGAAAAAGGCCGTTGTTCAGTCACTTACCTGAATGAACTGAAGAAATTGGGTGAAACCATTCAGGTGGCGTCGAAATGTGGTTTGGGACAATCCAGTCCGAATGCATTTTTGTCAATTGTTGAAAACTTTAAATCAGAAATCCTTGGCCGCGTGCCGGAAGCTGACTAAGGAGGAGCATAATGCAAGAAAAAGAAAAAATATTTGAAGAAGTGACCCGGTCACCCAAAAGTACGACCACAGCCGCCGTTAAATCTCCGGTAAATACCGAAGCAATCGGTGCGCTTATTAAAGTCACTATTGACGATAAAGAAATCAAAGTTCCCATGAGCACGACAATTCTCGAAGCAGCCAAAATGCTTGGAATTAATATCCCTACACTCTGTTATCATGAAGATCTTTGTATAAGTGGCGTTTGCCGGATCTGTGTGGTAGAAATTGACGGTTATCGGACCCTGCAGGCTTCCTGCGCATTTCCGATTACTGCTCCAATCACGGTTCATACCCATACCCGAAAAGTTCGTCAGGCTCGTCGTCATATACTGGACCTTCTGCTTTCGAATCATTACGGTGAATGTTACAGTTGTGTCCGCAATAATAATTGCGAACTTCAGGAATTGGCTAATGAATATGGCGTCGATTTCTATCGCTTTGGTCATGTGGAAAAGCCGAAATTCGGACGTGATAATTCATCCTACGCCATTGTCCGGGATATGGATAAATGTATCATGTGCCGTCGTTGTATCAGGACCTGTATTGATCTTCAGGAAGTCGGTGTCTATGAAGCACTGGGTAAAGGCGATCAAACTCATATCGGAACATTTATGGACAATCCGATGGCCGAATTGATCTGTATCAATTGCGGTCAGTGTATTAACCGCTGTCCGACCGGTGCCCTGCACGCCAACGATCCTTCAGACGACATCTGGGCTGCGATTGATGATCCGAACAAACATGTGGTCATTCAAACTGCACCGGCTCCCCGCTCTGCGATTGGTGAATGTTTCGGGCTGGAACCCGGCACACCTCTCACTTTTGAGATGAATACCGCTATGCGCTATTGTGGATTTGATAAAGTGTTTGATACAAACTTTACCGCAGATTTAACGATCATCGAAGAAGGTACGGAATTGATCCTGCGATTGTATAAAGCACTGGTTAAAAAAGGGCAGGAATTCCTGCCCCAGTTCACCTCCTGTTCACCGGGCTGGGTAAAATACATTGAACATTTCTATCCAGAGATGCTGGGACATGTATCCTCTGCTAAAAGTCCCCAGCAGATGTTTGGTTCAGTTATTAAAACCTATTACGCCCAAATGCACAATATTGATCCCGCGGACATTGTAACGGTTGCCTTGATGCCCTGCACGGCGAAAAAATTCGAATGCAATCGTCCCGAGATGAGCGATTCCGGATTCAAAGACATCGATTATGGTTTGACAACCCGGGAACTGGCTCAGATGTTCAAAGAGACTGGTATCGACCTGGTTAATATGAAGAAATCCGATTTTGACGATCCTTTTGGTACACGGACCGGTTCAGGAGTTATATTCGGGGCAACCGGTGGTGTGATGGAATCGGCTATTCGGACCGTTTTTGAACTGGTTACCGGGAAGAAGATCGAAAGTCTGTTCGATCATGCCAATATTATTCCTGTGCGTGGTTTTGAAGGCGTCAAATATGCCGAGCTGCCAATTACTGAAGTCGGCCCTGTTCCCGATATTCTGAAACACCTTGTCCCGGATTGGAATTGGCTGAAAGGCGCGACGCTGAAAGTTGCCGTCTGTCACGGTACCGCCAATGCGAAACGGGTCCTTGATAATATCAAAGAAGGCGGCAAACTTAGTGAATGCCACTTCATCGAATTCATGGCTTGCCCCGGCGGATGCCTGGGCGGCGGCGGTATGCCGATACCGACTAATGAAAAAATCCGTGAAGCCCGCGCCAGAGCGATTTACGCTGAAGATGAAGCGTCTGAGGTTCGCAAATCCTATGAGAATCCTGCTATTGCCAAAATCTACAGTGAATTCCTGACCGATGGGCCCTGCGGACATAAAAGCCACAAACTGCTACATACTCACTATACTGAACGCGGCAAGAAACTCGTCTAAATTATCCTCGAGATAAAAAGAAAAGGCTACTCAATCGGGTAGCCTTTTTATTTTAGATTAAAAGTAATCTCTGTATATCTGTGCCTCCGTGGCTAATCTCTAATATCACGGTTTTACAATGATGCGTGGCGCTTCTTCAGGATTTTTTATTCTCCACTGATAAATGCCCGATGAAACCTTATCGGCATTGTGCTCAAGCACCTTCACCCCTTTTTCCACCGCTACCGTCAGCGTACCGACGATATCGAAATCCAAATCTTTTAGCATTTTCAGATCTTTCTCATTCAACTTTAATGCTTTGATTGCCATGGTAGCATCAGCCTGATTTATAATGGAGAATATGCTCATATCTTTGGCAGTGAAATAGTAGTCCTCTCCGGATTTGCCTGATTGGTCCACCAGTACTTTATAACGGGCATTACCAATGTAATTTACTTTTTTAAACCCTGGTTGATTCACGAGATCTTTTGCATACTGTTTCAATTCTGCTTCATCTTTTTTGGCAAATTTACCCTCTTTAATTGACGACAGTGCCAAAGCATGAACCAGGTTTCCATTGTATTTGAATGTATAACTACCGTCATGCTTGACGTTAATGCTTGCATCAAAATCTTCAGGCAGGAAGCAGGCCGACAGTGATATCAGCACTACGACAGCCATCATCGCTATTACCATCGTGCGTATTTTTTTCATGGTGAGTATCTCCTATTAAATGAATTACCGGTGAATAACGATTTTCTATTTACTTTTAAATTCTTTAAATCTTTAACTTATCCCAGAACTCAGCGTTGGCTGTAGCGAATGTTTAGCCCTTGATTTTATTCCAATCTCTTGATCTAATTCTACCAGTTTGGTAATATGTTGAAACTAATTCAATGAAATCTTTGAAATCTTCATTTTCTTTTACAATTCGATCTACAGATTGCCAATCAACTTCTGCTCTTGATCTAGCTGGGAGAAGTATTTCACTTTCACTTGGATTCTCTGAATTAAGTAAAATAACACCAATACCATGAAGAGCTGAAAGCATTCTTAATTCTTGCTCTACTATATTTGAAGATATTGATGTTGTTACTAAATAGCCTTCATTTGCCCAACTTGAATTACTTACTGCTTGGAAAAAACACTTTCTCGTATTAGAACCATTAAGTTCCTTCTTAACTTCAAATGACCAAAGTCGAACACTTTGTCCCGAACCATGTTTTACACATGTTCGAATTAATTCATTCCATTCTTTATCAATTGGTTGGATTGCAACTATATCAGGATGTAACCATTGATTTCCACCACCACCATAAGTATTTCTTGAACGTTTTTCATCAATTCGCTGACAGTATAGTTTTTGTTCATTTTTTAAATAATCAATTAGTACAGAGTATAATTCTTGTTCGCTTATCTTGTTTTTTGTTATTGATACTACTTCTTCATCCTCTAAATTTTCTTGCTCATTCTGAATATTTGTATCAACAGTATTAATAGGATCATACCAATAAATTCTTGGACGAGGTTTATCTTGCCAAAAGATGTGATTATCAATTTTCAATATTTGATCTTTTTGTGCGCCAATCTCGGCTACTATCTGCTGAATGAATGATTTATCATTTTCAAATCTTGGATTTTGCCTTTTTTCCTGATAATCATCTGAATATTTTTCAGTAATTTGTTCTGCAATTTGTCGAGCGGAAAATTTTTGGTCAGGATTATCTTTAAGCAACTTTGCTACTTTGTGGGACTGAGTTAGTTTTTGCATTTTTAATCCTTTCCTATGGTCACTTTATTACAGGCTAACATATACATAAGCAACTCCGCTTATGTTTTTTATAGTAAATGTTCCGTGCAAAAATGTTCCTGTCTGGTTTTTCGCATCTCATTCTTTATTTCAATTTAATCTCGGTATTTCAACATGTCAATTGGAATATTATCACCGCCCGATAAAATTCCATCAATGATAATGGTCTTCTCTCTGTCGGCAAACAACCGACCAAAACCTTTGTTTGACCAATCTCCCGAAGCAAATGGCTCACCAAAACTTTTATGGTCGAAACAAACTTTGACATGCTCAGTTTGACCGCCGACTTTTATCTGAG
Organism: uncultured bacterium; assembly: GCA_964485475.1. Classification (GTDB taxonomy): domain Bacteria; phylum Fidelibacterota; class UBA2242; order UBA2242; family UBA2242; genus B118-G9. The sequence goes on along the minus strand of CAZAKB010000059.1, from coordinate 8 downwards.
AGCCATAC